>DATJHX010000253.1:0-8912 GCA_035493655.1 Nitrosospira sp. | reverse complement strand
GTGCTGGTGAACATTACCGCCAGCTCGGGCATGAAAATGAAGGAGATTCACGAAGTGATGGGTATCATCAAGGATTTCACTGCGGAAGACGCAACAGTCATCGTCGGCACCGTGATCGACGAAGATATGCAGGAGGATTTGCGGGTCACCATGGTGGCGACGGGACTTGGCGGGATTGTCAATCGCACGCAGACCAAGCCATTAAGCATCATCCATACGCGCACTGGCACCGATAATGCGTTGTTTGCGGATGCCGTCAACTGGAAGGAACTGGATGCACCTGCCGCCATCCGCACGAACAGAAGGCGCGATGCAACTGTAGAGGCCATGAAGCAATCGGGAGTGGACATGCTAGATATCCCGGCATTTCTCAGGAAACAAGCGGATTAGCTGTAGTAGCGACGTTTTAATCTAACATGTGCCGAAGGGGTGGGTTTCCGAGGACAAGTGAGTTATCTTCCCGCAGCTAGCCATGCGTAGTAGAAAGCTGCCGATTATCCCCTGATTGCGGCGCAGAACTAAGAGCTAACGCATTCTGAAACAGCAGCGCCGGGCGCAAACGGTTCCGGATTTTTGACAAGATTTCAGCCCGGCTCTTGTAAGTGACCCCGCTCCCTCCCGTCTGGGCTGGGACATCCTTCAACCTTTGTCAGCTAAAAATCCGGGAATTACCTTGACGTATGTTGTCATTTCTGACAACAACTAAAAGTTTCCAATGAGCATAAAAACAACTCTCCCGGTTTCCTGGATTAGTTCAGCGAGGAAAGCGTTCATCGACTTTCCAGCAGGGGCGCAGGAAATCAACTCAGAAGCATGAACTCGATCTTGTGAAAGACCGCTTGAAACGACTGAAGGAGATGCTGAAATGAAAAATGATCCTATCGAACTAATACCGGGAAGCGGAAATCTTTTCTGCGATTTTGGGCAAGCTCATGCAGACGTTGCGCAGCTCAAGGCTATTCTCGCGGCAGAAATCATTAAAATCCTGGATGAACAGGATTTGAGCGTCCGCAAAGCTCATGCGCAAACCGGCTTTGCCGCTGCTGACTTTTCTCGCATCCGAAACGCTGACCTTGGCCGGTTTACCGTTGACCGTCTCATGACGATCCTAAACAGTCTGGGATGGAGAGTTGAAGTTAGCGTGCAGGTAAAGCATCGCGAGACCGCCTCAGCTCCTCATATCTGACAGTTTTTTGGTTGACCTGATAAAAATGTACACTCTTGAAGACTACGAAAAGTCGAGAGCCGAGCTCACTCTCTGGAATGAGAGGTGGGATAACTATACGGGCAACAACCCAGACAAGTATCAAACCGATATTAGAGACGCTGCCAGGAAGGACGAGAGATAAAGCAGTATCTGGAGGACGTGGGTCTTCTTGAACGAAGCTACAAGGAGAAACTGGAAAGGGAACTTAATCGTATATTCCCGAATGCTCAGAGTAAAGAGATGGTGGAACATAACGGAAAAAAATATCGGCGCAGGTATTGGCCGCTTGAAAAAAACCGATCCGGGAAAACAGTGAAAGAATGGGATAAGAGCTGGGTTATGGTCGAGGAATGACTATTAACGGGCATCAAATGTGAATTTGACTAGGTGCGCTGATAAAAAGTGTCCACTCATCCAAAGATCCATCAATTGTTCACAAGTCTTGATTTGCTTTTTTAAACAAGGATTCAAGAGCATTTTTCAATGGCGACTCGGGCAATTCCGCAATGAGGCGACCGAGGCTTTCGGCTCCAGCCTGGCTTATTCGTGGTCGAGTATTCTGCGAGCTGCGTACGTCCGAGAAATTTGCTTGCACAGCAATGCGAATTGCAGTAACCTCGTAGCCCTTCGCCTGAAATTTAGATAATAACGAAGGCACCGTCTGTCTTAGTTTTGCCGCAATGGCTCCGTTACGCGCGAATATGGTCAGCTTTCCTTTTGAAAGTCCGCCTAAAGCGCAATGAGGGGCCAGTTGGGGAGGGGCAATGTCCATAAACACCTGCTGCATTAAGGTCAACATTTCCATATGGGTGAATAGCCGCTGATGGTCGGCCGTCTGGCTGAGGACGCCGAGGTAAAAGTTGATCTTGTGGATGGTCATGGCCGAATAATGATCAGGGAATAAGATGAATGTTATTCTAATTTCCAATAATTTGGCAAAAGCCAAAACCTTGACCTTGACAAGTACCCATCTGGTGCTTCTGGCAGGGTTATTTTTCCTGGCCGCGGTATTGTTGGCAATGGGATTGAACTATCTTTCCCTGCGTTATGCAGACAAGATCGACAGCCCCACATTGCGATCGCTTATTTTAAGCGTGCAGCAGGAAGAGCGTCAAAAAACCCAGTCTTATCTCCGCGATAGCCTTAACGCCATGGCGGTAAGGATGGGCCAGATGCAGGCGCAACTGCTGCGCCTCGATTCGGTCGGCGCGCGTCTTGCAGAATTGTCCGGTATCAAACCTCAGGAGTTTTTGTTTAACCAGACTCCGGGTCAGGGAGGGGTGACGCCCCTGCCTTCCCAGGACATGTCATTTATAGAGTTCAACAATAAGATCGAAGAATTGTCCCGTGTTCTTGAGGATCGCAGCGATAAGCTGGGGGCGCTGGATTCCTTGCTGATGCAAGACAGACTCAGGAAGAAAATGCTGCCTTCGGTAATGCCGATAGATGCAAAGTGGTACTCCTCCGGCTTTGGCGTGCGCATAGATCCATTCTCCGGTAGGAGTGCCTTTCACGAAGGCGTTGATTTCACGGCAACGGTAGGTACTCCAATCGTTGCCGCGGCAGGGGGAGTGATAGTGTATTCCGATTACCATCCCGAATATGGTAATATGATCGATATTGACCATGGCAACGATTTCGTCAGCCGCTATGCTCATGCTTCCAAGCGTCTGGTCAAATTGGGGCAGGTAGTGGTTCGCGGACAGAAGATTGCCGAAGTTGGGAATACAGGCCGATCCACTGGTCCGCATCTGCACTTTGAAGTCAGACACAGGGGCTTACCGCAAAATCCATCACGATTCTTGAAGATGCCCGGTTGAGTCGGATCAATACTCTGCGGCGGGGGGTGAGGCCAAAAGACCTCACCCCCCTTATTTTTTGGACAATAGAAATAAACAGATTTTTTGAGATTTCATGCTGAACAATCTCCTCAAGAAAGTCTTCGGGAGCCGTAATGATCGGCTGATCAAACAATATTCTCAGTCGGTGGGAGCCGTCAATGCGCTGGAGGCCAGGCTTGCAGCGCTGACCGACGCTGAACTCCGTGCCAGGACCGAAGAGTTCAAGCAGCGCATTATCGATGGAACGACTCTTGATGCGTTACTCCCGGAGGCGTTTGCGGTGGTGCGCGAAGCGAGCAAGCGGGTGCTGGCAATGCGCCATTTCGACGTGCAATTGATTGGCGGTATGGCGCTGCACGAGGGAAAGATCGCCGAGATGCGCACGGGGGAAGGCAAAACACTGATGGCGACATTGCCCGCATATCTCAACGCGCTGGCAGGCAAGGGCGTTCATCTGGTAACGGTGAACGATTATCTGGCCAAGCGCGACGCGGAATGGATGGGGCGCATTTATCAGTTCCTCGGCATCAGTGTAGGCGTCATCCTTTCCCAGATGGAACACAACGACAAGCAAACGGCCTATGCGGCAGATATTACCTACGGGACCAATAACGAATACGGTTTCGATTATCTGCGCGACAACATGGTGAGCCACCCTGCCGAGCGTGTGCAGCGTATGCTCAACTTCGCCATCGTGGACGAAGTGGATTCCATTTTAATTGACGAGGCCCGCACCCCGCTGATCATCTCAGGCCAGGCGGAAGGCAATACCGAAGTATACGTTCGTATCAACGCGCTGATTCCCAAACTTGCCCGTCAGGAAACCGAAAATGCTCCTGGCGATTTCAGCGTGGATGAAAAAGCCCAGCAGGTATTGTTAAGTGAAGCAGGCTTCGAGCATGCTGAAAAATTGTTGGCTCAGAGCGGCTTGCTCGCTCCGGGGACCAGCCTCTACGATCCTGCCAATATCAGCTTGGTCCATCATCTTTATGCGGGCCTGCGGGCTCACGCATTGTTTCACCGCGACCAGCATTATGTGATACAGAATGGCGAGGTGGTCATTGTCGATGAATTTACCGGGCGCCTCATGGCTGGCCGGCGCTGGTCGGAAGGCCTGCATCAGGCGGTCGAAGCGAAGGAAGGGGTTCCCATCCAGAAGGAAAATCAAACCCTCGCATCGATCACTTTCCAGAACTATTTTCGCATGTATCAGAAACTGGCCGGGATGACGGGTACGGCTGATACAGAGGCTTATGAGTTTCAGCAAATTTATGGGCTGGAAACCGTCATCATTCCAACCCACCGTCCGATGGTTCGTATTGACAGGATGGATCAGGTTTTTCGTACCATGGACGAAAAGAACCACGCCATCATTGAAGACATCAAGGATTGTCACGAGAGGGGGCAGCCAGTCCTGGTGGGAACCACATCCATTGAAAACAATGAGTTGCTATCCGGGTTATTGACAAAAGAGAAATTACCGCATCAGGTGTTGAATGCCAAGCAGCATGCAAGGGAAGCGGAGATTGTCGCCCAGGCTGGTCGCCCGAAAATGATCACAATCGCGACGAACATGGCTGGCCGCGGCACCGATATCGTACTGGGCGGTAATCCGGAGCCCGAGCTTGAGAGAATCCGCTCCGACGAGGATACAGGCGAACCGGAGAAAGCAGCTCGGCTGGGGGAAGTGCAGGAGCAATGGCAGGTTCTTCATGACGAGGTGCTCAAACAGGGTGGACTGCATATCATCGGCACAGAGCGGCACGAGTCCCGACGGGTGGATAACCAGTTGCGGGGACGCGCAGGCCGCCAGGGTGATCCGGGGTCCAGCCGTTTTTATCTTTCCCTGGAAGATCCTTTGCTGCGGATATTTGCCTCCGACCGTGTCGCCAATATCATGCAGCGCCTCAAGATGCCCGAAGGCGAGGCGATTGAGCATCCATGGGTTACCCGGGCGATTGAAAATGCTCAGCGCAAGGTGGAAGCCCGTAACTTCGATATGCGCAAGCAACTGCTTGAATATGATGATGTGGCAAATGACCAGAGAAGAGTCATTTATCAGCAGCGCAACGAACTTCTCGAGTCGCAAGATATCTCGGAAACAGTTACCGCCATGCGCGAGGACATGCTGCGCAATCTTATCGCTCAGCATGTGCCATCTCAGAGCGTCGAGGAGGAATGGGATATCCCGGGGCTGGAAAAAGCGCTCGCCGCCGAATATCAGTTAGCCTTGCCGTTAAGGGAATGGCTGGAGAAGGAATCCGACCTGCACGAAGAAAACCTCCATTCCCGCATCGGTGAGGCCGCGAAGGAACATTATGGGGCGAAAGTAGGCCAAGTCGGCACTGACATCATGCATCAGTACGAACGCGCGGTCATGTTGCAAAGTCTCGATACCCACTGGCGCGAACACCTGTCAGCACTGGATCATCTGCGCCAGGGTATTCATTTACGCGGATATGCGCAGAAAAACCCCAAGCAGGAATACAAGCGCGAAGCTTTTGAGTTGTTTACCGCCATGCTTGAGGAAATAAAGTCCGAGGTTACGCGGACACTTATGACGGTACAGATACGAAGCGAGCAACAGGTTGAAGCTGTAGCGGAAACACAGCAGCAGCCTGTGAACGTGCAGTACCATCATGCGGCTTACGAGGAAGTGCTGGGCGAGGAAGAGCGCCAGGAGGCCGGTGAAGCCCAGGATCGTTCAGAGAAGCATCAGCCTTTTGTAAGGCAGGGCCAGAAGATCGGCCGGAACGATCCCTGCCCATGTGGGTCAGGAAAAAAATACAAACAGTGCCACGGCAAGCTCAGCTAAACGCTCTTCTCAACAGAACAATCCAAACAAACGGGACCTTCCCCGGTTCATCCGGAGAAGCCCCCGATCAACCCGCATCAGTAGCTGGCGCGCTTCTGAAAATATTCGTCATAGCGGAAGACGTAATCCTTGTCCTTCAGCGGCAGGTGGCATGCGCGGCAGGTTGCGGTGTCATCCGGGGCTTTGGTTTTGGCATCCGCCATATACATGGAATATATCCAGTCTCCATTTCTGAGCTCGGGCGGCGCGCTTTCACCCCAGCCGGCACCCTTACCCATCACACCTATTTTTACCAGCTCGCCTTTGACAAACTTCCCGTCAGGTCCTTTGAGGGGAGTTCCGTCCGCGGCCTCGCGTGCCTTATAAATTTCCATTACTGAAATAGTCCCGTCGGGAAACGGATCTCCCATCCTGGTCTTGTTTCCGATAGGGTTGATATAGATATCACGAACTTGCTTGGTATCCGGACGCTGGATATCCGTTAAAAACTTCGGCCAGCTTTTATAGTCGGCGGGAACCGATAACTCACCGTCTTTAAATTTTTGAACTTCGGGTTTTGGAACGTTGGTGCAAGCCGCGAGAGCCGTTATCAGTACTGTGGAAACAACCCATGTGAGACGTGTCATCCTTTTTTCTCCTGTTGTCGAATGAGCTAAAGATGCCGCAGGCGCACTACCGCACTCCTTTCATATGGGCGTCCCGCTCGGAAATATCGTTATGTAGAGGCTCAAATCTCATTCCGCATTCCTGATGAGAATGAGGCCAGAGGAAGCTGCCGAACAAGCCCGAGATTGTGCTCGGGCCACTATACTAGCGTTCCGAAGACTCTGTTGCAATAACAAAAGAATGCCTCACCGGCCCGATAATGCAGGTCGCAGCATCCTGAAGTTATCATGCTCCCGGCTTCGCCTGACATGACCACCCTTTGCGCAACTTTTGCATTGGCGAAGCAAATCGGGAAACAATGAACAATTGCGCAAAGCCACTCAGGCTTCTACCGCGCATCCATAGTGGAACCTGAGTAAGGGAACTTAAGCAAAGGCGACCTGTTGGCTTGATCGTCGATACCGCCTCCCGATAGGACTTTCATGCAACCATGCCGTTATGGCGCAGCAGCGCATCTATTTTCGGCTCGCGTCCGCGGAAGGCAATAAATGACTCCAGCGCGGAACGGCTTCCGCCAACCGCAAGAATTTCATTCCAGAAAAGGGCGCCTGTTTCAGCATTCACTACCTTACCGGGCGAAGTTTCCTCGAAAAGGCTGTAGGCATCGGCGGACAAAACTTCCGCCCATTTATAGCTATAGTAACCTGCCGCATAGCCTCCGCCAAAAATATGCGAAAAACTGTTGGGAAAGCGATTGAATCCGGGCGGAATAAGCACCGCAACCTCCCTACGGATCTCATCCAGTAACTGCTGCACGGTTTTCTCGCCATCCGGATCGAAGTCGGAGTGCAAATGCATATCGAACAGCGCAAACTCTATCTGGCGGAGCGTCTGCATGCCGCTCTGAAAATTCTTGGCAGCCAGCATCTTGTCGAACAGCGATTGCGGAAGAGGCTCACCGCTATCTACATGCTCCACCGGTACGGCATTGACAGAGCCATTCGGCGCGGGAGGCGGAGCAGAGCGCGTTTCCCGCAAACTGCCGCTTTGCGGTAACGGGTCAACGCGCTTGGTCATATTGCTGACCACGTCCCATTCCCAGCAGAAGTTCTCCATGAACTGGCTGGGCAGTTCCACTGCATCCCATTCCACTCCATGAATACCTGATACCCCCAAATCCTCCACCTGGGTGAGCAGATGGTGGAGACCATGACCAAATTCATGAAAAAGGGTGATGACTTCGTCATGCGTAAACAAAGCGGGGCGCGCCTGGCTGTCAAGGCGAACGGGCGGTGAGAAATTACAGGTAAGATAGGCTACCGGCGCCTGTATGCTGCTCTCTCCGGGTTCAGCGGTTCTCATGCGACGACTGACCGCGTCATCCATCCATCCGCCGCCTCGTTTGCCGGGCCGCGCGTAGAGGTCCAGGTAGAAGTGGCCGATCAATTTTCCATTGCAATCGTTTATAGTGAAAAATTTCACGTCGGAGTGCCATAGTTGAACATTCTCTTCCACGCGCCTGATAATGATGCCATAGAGATTCTCCACGAGCTTGAACATGCCCGGTAGCACGCTGGTTTCCGGGAAATACTGCTTCACCTCCTGATCGGAAAACGCATACCGATCGACGCGCAGCTTTTCGCTCGCGTAGGCCACATCCCATGCGTCCAGCTTCTCCAGCCCTAGACGGGCAGCAGCAAATTCGCGCAGTTCCGCAAGATCGCGTTCCGCGTAAGGCCGCGCCTTGGCGGCGAGCTCCTGAAGAAAATCCAGCACCTGTTGCGGAGTCGAGGCCATTTTTGTCGCCAGCGATACTTCGGCATAGCAATCAAATCCCAGCATCTGCGCTTCCTCCTTGCGCAGCTCAAGTATCTCGCGTATCAGTGGCGCGTTATCGAAGTTGCCGGTGCTGTTCGCGAGTACGCCTGGCGCCTCGATCTCGCTGGCGCGAGTTGAATAGGCGCGATACAGTTTTTCACGCAGTGCGCGGTTGTCAGCATATTGCAGGACGGGAATATAAGATGGCGCATGCAGCGTAAACTTCCAGCCAGGCATTCCCTCTTTTTCCGCAATACCTCGTGCCATTTGCAGCACATCATCGGGAATACCCGCCAGCTCATCCGCGTTTTCGATATGCAACATGAAATTATTCGTGGCATCCAGAAGATTATCGTTAAACCTGGAAGAAAGCGCCGACAACTTTTCCTGGATCTGGAGAAATCGTTCTTTTTCCGCTGCATCGAGGTCGGCTCCTCCGAGGCGGAAATCCCGCAACGCATTTTCGACTATTTTTTTCCGGGCACGACTCAGATTTTCGTACCCAGGGTCACCGCGAAGCTGCTTGAATTTCTCGAACAGAATTTGATCCTGTCCCAACTCGGCATAGTACTGGGTGACCAGCGGCAGGTTGGCGTTATACGCTTCACGCAATTCCGGACTGTTT
>DATJHX010000252.1:0-11456 GCA_035493655.1 Nitrosospira sp. | reverse complement strand
ATTCATCCAAATAATCAGCCCAGGCTTGCATCATTTCCCTGCGTTTCGGCAAATGCTCGGCACAGTTGTATGCCGCGCTTACCTTGTTTCTTTCCGCATGAGCTCGCTGCCTCTCAATCGCCTCATGAGGCCATCTCTGCTCGTGCAGGATCGTCGATGCCATGCTCCTAAACCCCCATGGCCTGTCATTTCGTCTTTCTCGTAACCGAGACGCCGTAGCGCAGTGTTGACGGTGTTTTCACTCATAGGTCTTGAGTGGGCCCTGACGCCGGGGAAAACGTACCTACCCTGCCCTGTATGCGGTTCCAGTTCTCGTAGGATTTCTAACGCGCGAGGCATAAAGGCACAATGTGCATGGACTTCATTTTCATCTTGCCAGCAGCAATGCGCCACTCAGCTTTTTCGAAGTCAATCTCAGCACATTCCGCGTGTCTAAGCTCGCCAGGACGCACGAAAAGCATCGGGGCAAGCCTAAGGGCAGATCGAGTGATAAAAGATCCGCTATAGCCTTCTAGTGTTTTGGAGAAGATTTAGGAAGCCTTGGAACTTCCTGAAACGGTGTAATGGAGGCGGGGGTCGGAATCGAACCGGCGTAGACGGCTTTGCAGGCCGCTGCATGACCACTCTGCCACCCCGCCTATTATTGCGCGACCGGATGAGTCGCGTTGCACCATTGCAGTGCGAGCGTATAAAACCAAAAAGGGAAAACGGATTTCAGCATGAGGCGCATGATTGCAACTGGCTGCCCGATGCGAACGCATCCATTTTCCCAGTAACTGGAGCGGGAAACGAGGCTCGAACTCGCGACCCCAACCTTGGCAAGGTTGTGCTCTACCACTGAGCTATTCCCGCAAAAAAACAATCTGGCATTATAAGGATGCCGCCATCTTTGTCAAGAAAGGGCAGTCGGAAGCGCAGGTTGAAAAGTAGCTTTATCCATGCTTGACCGCCTGAGGAATCGCCGCCCTCAGATAATATGCCATTGACCAGAGCGTCAGGATGGCCGCCAGATAGATCAGCCAGGTTCCCACCTCCTGCGGATTGAATTCCTCCCCGATTTTATCGTGATACAGCAACAGGGGAATCGCTGCCATCTGCGAGGTGGTTTTCAATTTACCCAGGAAAGAGACTGCCAAATTCTTGCCCTTGCCGATCTGCGCCATCCATTCCCTGAGTGCCGAGATGGTGATTTCACGGCCGATTATGATGAATGCAATCAGGGCATCGAGCCTGCTCAAGTAAACCAGGACGATCAGTGCCGCCGCGACCATCAGTTTATCCGCCACCGGATCAAGAAACGCGCCGAAAGCCGAAGTCTGGCGGAGCACCCGTGCGAGATAACCGTCCAGCCAATCAGTGAGTGCGGCAACAGTGAAGATAATTGTGGCGATCAGATTCTGGTCAGGTTGCGATAACCATGTGGGCGGAAAATAGAAGATACCTACAAATAGCGGGATGGCAACTATGCGCATCCAGGTAAGTACATTTGGCAGGTTAAAAGGCATGGGGGCTCAAAATATGCCGAAAATGGTCATCCCCGAGAGTATGGCTGGATGCCGCTTGACCTACCCTGCATCTTTTTCTCTGGCTAATGCGGCGCCCTGATACTCTCAAATAGATAGTCCTTTTATACCCACTCTAGCACGTCAACAGTTTATTTTCGCCGTACCTCCTTGTCTGTCGGGTGGCGATGAGTTTGCCTATAACCTGGTCCGGGAAGACACTCGAAGCGTGCGGAGCCACCGAAGCGTGCGGAGCCAATATCAACGGTTGGATCTCAATGCAATTCCCTGTAAATCCTTTCCGCCAGCGCACGGCTGATACCGTCGACCTGCTGCAACTCCTCGACGCTGGCCTTCTGGACGCCTTTCAATCCCCCAAATCTTGCCAGGAGGCCTTGGCGGCGCTTGCTACCGATGCCCTCGATCTGTTCCAGGCTTGAGCTGGTTCGGGATTTGCCGAGCTTGGCCCGATGGCCAAAAATTGCAAACCGATGGGCCTCGTCACGAATCTGCTGGATAAGATGCAGCCCTGGATGGTCCTTTGCCAATTGTAACGGCTTTTCCACCCCCGGGAAAATCAATTGTTCAAGGCCGGGCTTGCGCTCTTCTCCCTTTGCCACCCCCAGCAGATTCGCGTCATTGAAACCAAGCTCAACCAGAACCTCATGAGCAGCGCTTACCTGCCCCCTGCCGCCATCGATTAAAATCAGATCGGGAAGCAGACCCTCGCTTTCAGCAATCTTTTGATAACGCCGCGAGAGAACATCACGCATCGCTGCGTAGTCATCCCCTGGCACAATACCACTAATGTTATAACGGCGGTATTCGCTGTTACGCATCGCAAAATTGTCATACACCACGCAGGATGCAACAGTTGCTTCACCTAACGTGTGGCTGATATCGAAGCATTCGATCCGGTTGAGTCCGGGGATGTCCAGCGCATGCTGCAAAGCTTGCAGCCGTTCCTCCTGGCTTGCCTGCCTGCTCAGCATCTGTTCCAGTGCGAGCCGCGCATTCTCTGTTGCCATATTCAGCCAGACACGGCGGTTGCCAATCGGATTGGCATTGATGACAACTTTGCATCCGCCTTGCTCTGTGAGCAGGTTTTGCAGGACTTCCCGCTGGATTTTTTCTCCAACAATGATAAGGTCTGGCGCGCTTCGATTGAGATAATGCTGGGCCAAAAAAGCTTCCATTGCCGCGGGTGGATCGTAGCCTTCTGCGTTTTGCGGGAAAAAGCTTTTATCCCCCAGGTGGCGCCCTCCCCTGACCATGGCAAGATTTACACAGATTCTTCCGCCACCATTATTCTCGGCAACGCAGGCCACCACATCGGCATCGAGCGCGTTGCCGCTATCCACGAACTGTTTTTCACGGATTTGTCTCAACGACTGTATCTGGTCGCGGAACAATGCGGCGCGCTCATACTCCTGCGCCTCCGCAGCTTCCCTCATTTTTCTGGTGATACTCTGCAACACCTCGGTCTGCTTGCCTTGCAGGAAAAGCGCGGCATCCTTTGCATCTTCCTGATAGGCCTGCTCGCCGATCAGATCAACACAAGGCCCGCTGCAACGCTGGATCTGGTAGAGCAGACACGGTCGCGTGCGATTGCTGAAAACAGTGTCTTCACAGGTGCGCAAGCGAAACACTTTCTGCAGAAGCTGTATGCTTTCCCTCACCATTCCTGCGTTAGGGAACGGGCCGAAATAATGGTGCTTCTTATCCAATGGGCCCCGGTAGAAGCCGAGCCGGGGAAAACGATGGCCGCTCAGGATCACATATGGATAAGACTTGTCATCCCGGAACAGGATGTTATAGCGGGGAGTTAAGGATTTGATTAAATTATTTTCCAGCAACAGCGCCTCGGCTTCAGAGCGTGTCACGGTCGTTTCGATCCCCGCAACCTGAGAAACCATCAATTGGGTGCGGGGCGCGAGCCCGTTCTTCTGGAAATAAGAGGAAACCCGTTTCCGTAGGTCGATAGCTTTACCGACATAGATCACCTGGCCCGCCACGTTCAGCATGCGATAAACGCCGGGCTGGGAGGGAAGACTGGAGCAAAAAGCTTTTGGGTTGAAACTAGATTCCGCCAACAACGCGCCTGATCCTATTTAATCCTCTCCGAGGAGGGTCCCGGCTATAGCCCAGCTTTCGTGCGGTAGTTCGTCGAAAGCGATGTAGGTATAGGATTTCGGTTTATGTGCGACACGCTCGAGCGTATCGGTAATTTCCTGAGCGATCTGCTTCTTCTGCTCACGGCTGAGGCTGCCGGCGATGCGAATATTGACGTAAGGCATGGTAAGTCTCCAGTTGATACCACTTGCGGTTAGTCGCCCGTTTTCTGATGAGAATTCAGATCAGCGCAAATTCTTTCGAATACCTGCTCGAACATGTCGGGCGTAAGACGTCGAGTCTGGGTATTGTAGCGGCTGCAATGGTAGCTGTCATATAGCGTCAGACTACGGTTATTCAAGCCTTTTGCCGAACCAGGGGACGATGAAAGCAATGAATGAACGGCGCCATGACCGAAAGGGTAAGCGCCAGGCTTGAGACCAAGTGCGGTAAGTGCGGCTTGATGAGCAATAGCGCCCAGGGCAAGCAGCGCTGTGCCTCTTCCCTCGATAAAATCAGCAATTTCAACTGCGAGATAACGATTGCACTGGCGTATCTCTCCTGACTCCGGTTTGTTTTCGGGGGGCAGACATTTAACTGCATTGGTAATACGGCACTGCATGAGCTGCAAATTATCAGCTACACAAGCTGAGCCCTCATGGTTGGCAAACCCGAACTTGTATAACGTTCGATACAGCAATATGCCGGCGAAATCACCCGTGAAGGGCCTGCCGGTGCGATTGGCCCCATGCATCCCGGGAGCAAGACCGATAATGAGCAGCCTGGCCGCCTCGTCACCAAAGGCAGGTACTGGACGTGCGTGGTAATCAGGATAGCGGGCCTTTACCTCATCCAGAAAGGTGGCCAGCCGCTCGCACTGCCGGCAATCCGCTGAAAACCCAGACTGCATAGAGCTGCCTCTGCCTTTTTGTAGTAAGATGCGCGTTTTTGGATTCATCGGAAAAACAATGGCTAAAGTTCTTGCAACTGAAATTCGCGTAGGCAACCTGATCGAATGGGACAAGCGTATCTGGCGCGTGCTTAAATCTTATCACGTCCACGTAGGGGGTCGAGGCGGAGCATTCATGCAAGTGGAGATGAAGGACATCGAAGCAGGAACCAAGACCAATCAGCGGATTCGCACCGAAGATAAAGTGGAGCGTGCCTTTGTCGAACCAAGGGAAATGACCTTCCTCTACCAGGACGGCAATAATTACATTTTCATGGACAAGGAAAACTATGAGCAGTTAAGCTTGTCGCAGGAATTTCTGGAGGGCCAGTACGAGTACCTGCTGCCCAATACGGATGTACAAGTCAATTTCCACAATGACCGCGCTATTGGCCTGCAGCTTCCTGCCAGCGTAATACTTTCCGTCGCGGATACTGAGCCCAACCTTAAAGGAGCGACAGCCACCAGTTCCTACAAGCCTGCCACGATGGAGACAGGTTTGGTTGTCATGGTTCCGCCCTTCGTCCTGCAAGGCGAAAAAATAAAGATTAATACCGACAGCGGCGAATATATTGAGCGGGCGTAAGCATCGCAGGTAATACCGCTGCAAAAATCTTTTTCCGTGGTTCCGCAGGCATCCGCCTCCCTGGATAATTCCCCTTCCCCGTCGCGAGCCACCTCTCCCATGAATGGGAGAGGTGGCAGAAACTTGCACATTTATTTAGCTCTTCCGTGAGGCCACCGATACTTTTTAGGCGAATTTCAAGAACCTTCAGTACTATCGCTTCGACGCGTATGCTCCAGGAAGAACAAGAGTATTTGCTGCTTAAGCATTTCTAAAAGCTGAGTTGGGTCCGGAACGAAAGTACAGCCGGACTATCCCTCCTGTTTGGCGTGCCCGGCCCTGTGTTGCCAATTGCAGCTTCGGTAATATAGTAATTGAGCATGAAGCGCAGACCCTGGCGAACATACCAGTTGACGCCCAGTGTAATGACCTCTACCTGGCATTTTGAGGTTCCGGTACCACAGGGATCTGCGCTCAGGCTCTGAGCCGTGTTTTCAGCGAAATCATAGCGCACGGCAAGTTCGAGAGCGCCCCACTTTCCTCCCGGCTTTGGCTTGCCCAAAGCGCCCCGTTCTTTCCGGTAAATCGCTTTTTCGCCGGTCATAAACCAGCTCCCCTGCACGTAATAGGCCTGTATCGTGGAATTTTTTTGCATGCCCGATACAAGATGCGTATCGTCGAGCGTCGAATTCACGTATTCCCCTTGCAGCGCCACTGGCCCGATCCCATACGCGGCCTCCGCAGCAAAAGTAGACTGGCTGCTATGGCTGGATAAACCCGCGCTCGCGCCAGCGACGCCCAGGGATTTAACAATGCCTTGGCGACCGCCGTAAACATCTACAAACTTCGCTGCGAGGGATTCGGGCCCGGAGGTATCCAGGCTATAAGAGAAGCCGAGGTGAAAAATGTTACCTTCATCCGTAAATGGCGCCCACACCAGGCGGCCTCCATAGCTCGAGCCAGAGATGGGCATGCCGGTATGCGCCAAGCTCATGAAATTCACTCCGAAACCTATCTGATCGCGGAAAATAGCCTTGTAACCCACCCCCATGAGCCATTGGCGCCCAGAATAAACGCCTGTGGACGAGGTTGAAGGCCGCTCCATCATGGTAATTTCATTTGAGCTTGCCAATTCCTCCATGCCGCGATAAGGCTTGAATTGGCCTAACGTCAATAGACCCGGACCAATCTTCGCGGAAACCCAGACCTCCCGGAGACTGCCGGGAAAAGTGCCGGCGGCAAAGTCATTCTGGAATTTGAAACCCAGGTCGTAAATTTTACCCGTTACATCTGTATACCCGCGGCGGAAGTTGAAGCCGCTATCGGGAAAACTGCCGGGTATCTGGCTACCAAAGGGCGCATAAGCGGGATTGGGCTTATCGCTATCGAAGGCATGAACGTCAAGATGCGCGCGCGCGCCGAAAACCATTTCGAAATTGCCATCCTGGCTTTTGATTTTAGGGCTACCGGTTGTATCAAGGATAAGCGCCTGGGACCAGGCCGCGGGAGCGCCCATCAGGAAAATCAGGAGGCAATATTTAGGGATGGTATTTGTCGTCAACCGACTGAAAGCCACAACGGCATGGATGAATTTGGAATGTGCATTTTACCCGGCAGCCGCGCCCATCAGTTAAGTGTGATAACGCACTGAACAATTAAGAAGAGTCCCTTAGTATCGAGTCACAGCGATTTCGCTGCTTTGATAAGGGGATGGCCATGAGAAATTCGATATTATTAATAAAATCAACCGTACTGGCTACCGCGCTGGTCTTTTTCGGCGCAGGTTCAGCGTATGCGCAGGGGTACGCCACGGATCAGGTTGAGTCACCTGCGCCATACGGCGGCTCCGCCACGGGCTCGGACGTTACAGACAAAGACTCCGGCTACGGCACAAAAGGTCCCGGGGAGCGGGGTCAATACGACGCCCGGCGCTCAAGCGGGGATAAATATGGTGGATCATATCAAAGCGCGGGCAGGTATCAGGATAATGACTTATACGATCATTCCGATATCACCGGCACGGGTCCCCATATCAGAGGCAGGTATTAGGGCCCTAATAACTCCACAAATATCCCCGGTTCCACACACGCTTTAAGCAACTTTCGAGCCTTTTGAAACAGGGCGCTTCCCCTGAAAAGCATTGAAAATATTTTTAGTGTGTTACCGCACTGAAGAGTTAGAAGATGCCGGGTAAGCTTTATGACACAGCAATATTGCTGGATGAAAAAAAAGGAACAGCCATGAAATTCTCATCTATTTCAATCGTGCGATCGTCAGCATCTGCGCTAATTGTTGCTGGTACGGTATTTTTAGGGGCCTCCGGCATTGCATGTGCTCAAGGCGGCGGCTATGACAAGGAGAATCCAGCCGACTACACCGACAAGAAAGACCCCATCAAGGGGCACACTGGTGAACCTTATCCTGAAAAAAGCTCCTCCGAAAAGGGCAAGGAGGGCGCAGCAAAGCGGAATCCGAAAGATAAGTATTATGGGATGCCCAAGGAAAAGGAAGAGATGGATACCGGATACGTAGATCAAAAGAAAAGGTCAGAACGAGCTACCGATGCGCGTTCTCCCAGCCCGGATCCTCACGTATCGGATTTTCCCAGGGATAAGAAAGGAAGGCCGATGAAGGACCTGAAGGACGAGCAAGGCGGACCCATTGGTCCTAACTAGAATTCAAGGGTGAATTGGACAACCGGGAGATTTCTGATGAGGCCCACTGCTTGCAATAACCAGTTCATGGGCCGCATGGAGGTTTTCCGGACGCTTCACATCCTCGGCAGAATTGTAGCGTTCGTCGAATAGAATGAAGCGACCCTTGCATGCTTTTCTGATGGGGTCGTCATTCCTTCTCAGCGCTCCGTGCTTTGCGCAAGGCATTCTTGAAAGCGATCAACACAATCTCGCTGTCAATATTACCATCGGCAGTAAAAGAGGCAGTGTGGACGCTGCAGCGTTGCGCCTGGTACGCGAGGCTGTCGGAAGCGCAGTTACTGCGGGCACTATTGACGTATTCTACGTATATTACCCTAGAGCCGGCGGCGCTACCTCAACCGAGTTTGGCTTGTCGGCATGTGCTGAAGCGGGCTTCAACTCGCCCCCGGAAAAATTCACGGATTTTGTCAGTCAATTACGCGCCATCCGCCATGAAGCACAAACTTTCCTCAATGTTGAACGGGTAGCACAATGCAGGGATATTGAGCCGATTGAGCCGATGGACTGTGGAGGAATTCTCGGCACTTTGTGCCCCAGTTCACAGTATTGCGAGACCAGGACTGGGCAATGCAAGGTAGCGGATGCCCAGGGATCGTGCAAAACAATACCCGAGGCCTGCAATGCAGAATACAAGCCTGTTTGTGGCTGCGACGGCAAGACATACGGAAACGCGTGCGAGGCGACTCGCGCTCGCGTTTCCCTTGATCACCACGGGAAATGCAAACTGCCGGAAGAACTGGTATGTGACGAAAACGGGCGAGAGAACTGCGATAAATCGAGGTAACCAGGCTCATGATTTCGCGGCGCATGATTTGGCGGGCTCATGATTCCGGCAGCGTGTTGATATCGCCAGCCCCCCTGGCAGATTCGCGCAGCCTTGCGGCTGCGATACCTGCCACCACAATCAAACCCATGCCCAGCAAAGCGATAGCCGTGACTGGGTCATCAAACAGAAAAACCCCATATAAATAAGACCAGGCGATACCGAGATATTGAAGACTCCCATTGACGAGCATGCGGCCAATGTTATATGCGCGAGTCAGCAAAAGCTGCGCCAGCGTCGCAAGCAGTCCTACTGCAAGCAGTACCGCAGCACCTCGTAATGTATGGGCGTGCCATTCGCCGATGAGTGTCGCACCCAAAGCACCCGCGGCAACACTGCCGATAGAGAAATAAAATACCACGCGGTCCTCGGGTTCGCCGGCCCGGCCAAGCGCGGCCACGTGCAAATACGCCAAAGCTGCGAGCAAACCCGACATTAGGCCCATCAGCCCGCCCCACAACTGATCGCGTTCCATGGTCGGCTGGAGAACGCAAATTACCCCGGCGAAGCCGATGAGCACGGTACATACCAGGCGGACATCCACTCTTTCCGAATTACCCGTATTACGGAATGCGGAGGCTCCAATGAGGAGTACGGCCATCCAGATGGGAGACATGTAGTTCAATGTCACGGCGGTGGAAAGCGGCAATTTTCCTATGGCATAAAACCACAGGCCTAGCGAACTCACGCCTGTGAAGCTTCTCCAGAAGTGCATAGATGGCAAGCTGGTGCGTAACGTCCGGCGATGCACTCCGGCGAGCAATATCATCATGAATGCTCCCATCACACCGCGATAGAACACGATTTCGCCGACGCTGTAGTCCTCGGAGGCAATCTTCACACACATACTCATGGTCGCGAAAAGCAGCGTCGCGGCAACCATCAGCAGCGGAGCCGAGATTTGTGGGCGCCTACCTCTACCTGAAAATTCCTTCATTGACGCAATGCCTCAGCTTAAAATTATGTGGGCAACAATCTACCTGATCTCTGGATATATTCGCCATTCCACATTCGTCATCCGGGAAATGCAAATGGGTTAGCATCTGATCGGGATTATTTAAATTCAGCTTCTATCCATGGACCGGAGCAGCGATTTGTGGTTTGAATAGGCTGTGTATAAAATTGCTACATGACGCCACCGGCATTTATCGACTTTTCCGCTCCCTCCGTTGAGGTGGCCCAGGCCCTGATAGGCTCGACCTTATTGGTTGATGGAGTCGGCGGACGGATCGTGGAAACCGAAGCTTACGATCATGACGACCCCGCCTCGCATACCTTTTCAGGTCCCACGAAGCGAAACGAGGTAATGTTCGGCCCCCCCGGCCGTGCATATATATATCGCTCCTATGGGATTCACTGGTGCCTGAATTTCGTCTGCCAGGCGGAAGGGCATGGCGCGGGCGTTTTGATCCGGGCAATCGAACCGGTGGCCGGACTGGAAATTATGCGCGCCCGGCGGGGACTCCATGAGGAACGCCTCCTTTGCGCCGGGCCCGGGCGAGTCTGCCAGGCGCTCGGCATTACGAATGCGCATAGCGGAATGCGAGTCGATACACACCCATTTCAGTTATCAGTTCCCGAGGGGCGAATCAGGACCTTGGCCGGTCCACGCATCGGCATAACAAAAGCAACAGATGTGCCCTGGCGTTTCGGACTTTCGGGATCTCCTTTCCTGAGCCGCCCTTTCCGTTAATGATGCCTCATCTCATGAAAGCGGAAGTTCGCCATTAGCAAGGAACCTTGTATGCAAGCTTGATAAGTGCGAACTAAAAATCTAGCGATTTCACGGAGAATGTAAAATGTGCTATTCAACAACTCTTCATAATTTCTTTGGCGATGATTTCTCGCAACCTTCCTGAAAAATTCTTAGTTGCATTCTCGTTTGCGGGCGAACAGCGAGAATTGGTTAAAGCAATTGCGGAGGCTGTGGAAAAAAGACTCGGCCGATCAACTGTTTTTTTCGATGAATGGTATGAGCACTACATCGCTGGGCACGATGCCGATCTCAGGCTCCAAAAGATATATATTGATGGCTGCTTGTTAGCAATTGTTTGTGTATCCGAGCGTTACGGAAATAAACCCTGGACGCGTGCAGAGCATCGAGCGATCCGAGCACGGCAAATGAAAGCTGAAACCTTAAACGATGAGCAGAGCAAATATCAAATTCTCCCGATTCGGGTTGGGGATGGGGAGGTTGAAGGCATCCTCTTCAATACAATCGTACCTGACGTTCGGACTAGAAGGGTTAGTAGGATAGTGCAACTGATTATCGACCGACTTCAACTGATATCTTCAGATGATATCCCTGAATATGATGCTTCGGCCGTGAAGACATTCTGGCCTGAGACAGTGCCGGCACTGTATTGGCCAATGGCGAACCATAAGGGTGTTCGAGATGCATTTTCGACTTTGCTTCGTCGGGATGTACCTCGGCGGTTTTTGCCCCTCCGCGGTACCAGTGAATCCGGCAAGAGTCACATTACTTGGCAGATGTTTGACAACGTTCGCCACGTACTAGAGCTTCCCTGCGGCCGTTTTGATTTTAAGGGTACGACAACCATTGATGAGGAAATGCAGACATTTTCCGCCGATCTAAATATGCGCCCGCCTCCCGCAGGCCTCCGCCTAACCGAACGCTTCAGTCACCTTTTAAATACGCTCAAACAAAGTGCTAGACCTGCACTGCTTATCTTTGACACCTATGAAGTTGCCAGCAACGAAGCGCAGGGTTGGGTAGAAAGGCAGCTTTTGCCTTCTCTCATTCGTGCAACATGGCTTCGTGTGGTAG
>DATJHX010000251.1:0-6865 GCA_035493655.1 Nitrosospira sp. | reverse complement strand
CATACGGCGGGCAGCATGGAACGCATATTCGAGGCCGGCTTTCGCGAATTCATGAAACACAAACGTCAGCAGGGTATGGATGTCAGTACAGTAATGGACAGCACTCGTCGCGCAATGCGCGCCACTTACCAGCGCGAAATGGACAACCTGGAATCGCACCTGTCATTTCTGGCGACGGTTGGCTCGGTGAGCCCTTATGTCGGACTGTTCGGCACCGTATGGGGCATCATGAATTCGTTTCGTGGCCTGTCCAACGTCACCCAGGCCACCATTGCTCATGTCGCACCGGGCATTGCGGAGGCGCTCATCGCCACCGCCATGGGCTTGTTCGCCGCCATTCCCGCTGTCATTGCCTACAACCGTTACGCCAGCAACATGGATAGATTGTCGACCCGGTTTGAAAGCTTCATGGAAGAACTGTCGAACGTTTTACAACGGCAGGCGAGCGGGTGAAGCCGATGCAACGGAGAAGATCCCGTGGCTGAGCGCCGGGGCAGACGCCGCCTGATGAACGAGATAAACGTCGTGCCGTACATCGACGTCATGCTGGTGCTGCTCGTCATCTTCATGATAACCGCGCCGCTCATCAATCCCGGTCAGATCGAATTACCGCAGATCGGGAAGTCGCTTGCGCCTCCGGTCGCTCCATTGGAGGTGATCATCAAGTCGGACGGCAGCCTTCGGCTGCATGATCGTTCGAGGCCGGGCGGCGAACAGAAAATAAGCCGTACGGAACTGGTGGACGCAATCAAACGCAAACAGGCACAAAATACCGAGCAGCCCGTGGTGATCGCCGGCGATAAAAGCGTCCGCTACGAGGAAGTCATGAATGTAATGGATATCTTGCAACAACAGCAGGTAAAAAAAGTCGGCCTGCTGGCGAGGCCCAAGTGAGCCCGAGGCACTCCTAAAAATTCCGATTTGCGAGCATCCGCTTTGCGGATTGCCTGCTTAACCCGCTTCGTCGCAATACTTCGTTGCTCACAAAAAATGTTTCCTTACATATAAGCGGCATATGCTGCGTCAACATTTTTTATTCGCGTCCTCAGTTGGCAAATGAGCTTGCCTAGAATTCTAAATTTTTAGAAGCACCTCGAATGAGTACACAATGACGCAGGCAGTACTGCGAAATTCCATGCCCCCTGAACCGGGAAGGACACCGGCGGGTGTGTTGGCCGTACTGGTTCACGTCATTTTTTTTGCTTTTATGATTTTCGGCCTGAACTGGAAAACCTACCCTCCGGAAGGGATGGTGGTGGATTTATGGAGCAGCCTGCCGCCGCCTGCGGCGCCTGTCCAGCCGGTAGTCAAGGAAGAGCCCGCGCCGCCCAAGCCGGCTCCCCCGCCCGAGCCCAAGCCGGAGCCGAAGGTTGAAACTCCACCTGTCAAGCCGGATATCGCGCTGAAGGAAAAAAAAGTCGAGAAACCCAAGCCTATCGAAAAAGAAAAGCCCAAGCCGCCGGAAAAAAAACCGGCGGAGAAGCAGCAGCCGGTTAAAAAGGACCAGAAAGAACTGAAGGAGCAGCAGAAGGAGCAACAGAAAGAGCAACTGAAGGAACAGAAGGCGCGCGTGGCCGACGAAATAGAGCAGCTTCAGCGGGAGCAGGAAGCAAAGGACAGGCTTCAGGCCCAGGCGGCGGCACAGTCTCGCTTGGCGAACGAAATAGCCGAGTACAAGGCGCGGATTCTCGCCAAAATAAGAAGAAATATCATTATGCCGCCTGATCTGCCTGGAAATCCCGTGGTGGAATTCAACGTCACGCTCCTTCCCGGGGGCGATATTCTAGATGTGAAGCTGAGCAGGAGCAGCGGATTCGCGACTTTCGACAGCGCCGTGGAGCGGGCGATCTATTTGTCCAAACCGCTTCCACTCCCACCTGATCCGGCAATGTTTCCACAATTCCGCGATTTGAGTGTCAAGGTACATTACCACGAATGACTGGTATAATTTACAGTCTTTCCGCGATTACTAGACGGTGAACTCCAGGGTGAGCTCCATGCCAATTCGCTTGCACAGGCTTTCAAAATATGCTTTTGTCTTGCTCTTGTTAACCGCCATGCCTGTGCATGCCGCGCTCAATATCGAGATTTTTGGAGGCGGCGCGACCCAGATTCCCATCGCCATTGTCCCTTTCGCCGCGGAGGAAACGCTCAAGCAAAGCATCACCCCGGTGGTGGGTGCGGATTTGCAGCGTAGTGGGTTATTCAAGCTGGTTGATCCGGGAGGGCTTCGGCCTCATGAACCGGTGGAGGTTGTATATCCGGATTGGATGGACCGCGGGGCTAGCGCTCTGGTCATCGGTAGCACCACGATGTTGCCCGGAGGCCAGGTGTCGTTACGTGTGAAACTGCTGGATGTGGCAAAGCAGGTTCAGGTAGCGGCCTATACAGAAACCGTTCCTGCCGAGCAGTTGCGCGCCGCGGCCCATCGCAT
This sequence comes from Nitrosospira sp., assembly GCA_035493655.1. Lineage (GTDB taxonomy): Bacteria > Pseudomonadota > Gammaproteobacteria > Burkholderiales > Nitrosomonadaceae > Nitrosospira. The sequence goes on along the minus strand of DATJHX010000251.1, from coordinate 4,431 downwards.
AGCCGATATGATTTATGAAAAGCTCACGGGAGATGTCGGCGTATTCAGTACCCGCATCGCTTATGTGGTGAAGCAGGGGAAGAAATTTTCCCTGCAAGTTGCGGATGCCGATGGATATAACTCCCAGCCGGTGATTGAATATACCGAACCGATCATATCGCCCGCATGGTCGCCCGACGGGACGCGGCTGGCTTATGTATCCTTCGAGAACAAGAAACCGGTCGTCTATGTGCAAACCCTTGCCACCCGTGCCCGAAAGGCGGCGGCCAATTTCAGGGGAAGCAACAGTGCGCCGGCATGGTCGCCGGACGGGAAAAAGCTCGCGGTGGTGCTGTCGCTGATGGGGGGATCGCAAATCTTCCTGGTTAACTCGGATGGCAGTGGCGGGTTGCAAAGAATCAGTCAGAGTTCGGGTATCGATACGGAGCCAAGTTTTTCTCCCGACGGCCGTTATATCATTTTTACCTCGGATCGCGGCGGCAGCCCCCAGATCTATCGTATGGCGGTAACTGGAAGCCCATCCACATCAGCGGAGCGCCTCACTTTTGAAGGAAGTTATAATGTCAGTCCCCATTACAGTCCGGATGGCAAAAGCTTCACCTTCATCCATCGGAATGGAGACCGGTTCAATGTTGCCACACAGGATATCGCCACGCGCCAGGTCCAATTATTGACCGATTCGAAATTCGATGAATCCCCCAGTTTTGCTCCCAACGGCAAGATCATCCTTTATGCAACTGAGGTAAGGGGCCGTGGTATATTGTCTGCGGTATCGAGCGATGGCAAAACCAGGCAACAGCTTTCCACACAGGTTGGCGATATACGAGAGCCGGCGTGGGGACCGCTGCCAGGGTTGCCGTGATCTGAGTCTTGTTTTTTAGTCAACTTTAAAGGAAACGAAAATGAAAAAAGTTTTTGGCGTGTTATTGATCGGTTTGTTGTCGGCGTGCGCCAGCCAGACTCCTCAGCCTTCCGCCGAAGTGGAAGAGAAATCCGTCGGCGCTCAACCGCAGGGCGAAGCTTCCAGGACTACCACAGAGGGAGGCCCGACGCTCAATCCGCTCACGGATCCGAAGAATATTCTTTCCAAACGCAGCATTTATTTTGATTTCGACAGCTATGTCGTGAAGGATGAATACAGATCGCTCGTAGTGGCTCATGCGCATTATCTGCGCAACAACACGGCGGCTCGAGTACTCCTGCAGGGCAACACCGACGAGCGCGGCAGCCGCGAATACAACCTCGCATTGGGCCAGCGCCGGGCAGATGCCGTCAAGTATGCGCTGACGCTGTCAGGAGCAAAGGAAGCTCAGATCGAATCCGTCAGCCTGGGCGAAGAGAAACCGCGGGCAACCGGGCACGATGAAGCCTCCTGGGCTGAAAACCGCCGCGTGGATATTCGCTATCAGGGCGAATGATAGTGCCGCTGCGCGTATTTTGGCTATTGTTGTTCCTGGCTGGCTCTCGTTCGAGTTATGCCGGTCTGTTCGACGATGAAGAAGCGCGCAGGCAGATCTCCGAGCAGCAGACGGCAATTGGTAAATTGCGGACGCAGGACCAGGCCTTGGACGCTCGCATCGCGAAGATGGAAGAACTGCTCAGCAACCAGCCTCTGCTCGAGCTTCATAACCAGATCGAGGCCCTCAGGCTTGACCTGAGCAAGTTGCAGGGCCAGATCGAGGTGCTCGTCAATGAGAACGAGCTGAATCAGAAAAGGCAGAAGGACTTTTACATCGATCTGGATACTCGCCTGAGAAGAATGGAACAATCAGGCGGATCTGCTATATCGGGCGCTGCTCCCGCGGCAGGTCCCGTCGCGGATGACGCTGCCGAATCTGACACCGAGGCGGCAGAGGTGGTTTCGGCGCCAGCCGCGCTAGCCGGTTCACGTCCCCTGTCGGAGGGAAACGGGGAAAGCCTCGCGTATGAGTCCGCCTATAAGTTATTCAAGGGTGCGCGGTATCAGGACGCTATTTCGCAATTCAATAAATTCCTGAAGACCTATCCTGGTTCCAGTCTTGCACCGAGTGCTCACTACTGGATCGGTAATTCCTATTACGCGCTGCGCGACTTCAAGAACGCAATCGATGCTCAGGAAAAGCTGATCAGCGCTTTTCCTGATAGCGCCAAGGCGCCCGATGCGATGCTCAACATCGCCAGCAGCCAGCAGGAAATGAATAAAAAACCTGCCGCGAAAAAAACGCTGGAAAGTATTATTCGCAAATATCCGGGCAGTGATGCCGCCGATAAAGCCAAACGCCGGCTTGCTAGTCTGAAGTAGCAAATCTCCGGTGCCATAGGCTCTGCTACAGTTTCTCATCCATCCAGTTTTCCAGATGATCAATCCCCAATCTCCGCAGATCCCAGAGTTGATAACACCGACCGGGCATGCGCAACATTTCCAGGCGGAGAAAGCGGAGAAAGCAGAGAATTTGCGCATCAGCGAGATTTTCTTTTCCCTGCAGGGGGAGACCAGCCGGATAGGACTGCCAACGGTATTTGTTCGCCTGACCGGCTGTCCCCTGCGCTGTGGATATTGCGATACTGAATACGCGTTTTATGGGGGTAAGCGCTTGCCCATTACTGCTATTCTGGCGGAGGTTGGCAGCTTTGGGACGCGTTACGTAACCGTTACTGGGGGCGAACCTTTAGCCCAGAAGGGCAGTGTGACTCTGCTCAAGGAACTATGCGATACAGGCTATTCCGTATCGCTCGAAACCAGCGGGGCCTTGGATGTATCCATGGTCGATGCGCGCGTTTCAAAAATCATGGACATCAAGACGCCCGGCTCGGGTGAGGTTAAAAAGAACCTTTGGTCTAATCTTCGCCATCTCACAGTGCATGATGAGGTGAAGTTTGTGCTGTGTGATGAAATGGATTATCAGTGGGCAGTCGATATCGTCCATGAGCATCAATTGGATTCAATCTGTCCAATTCTGTTTTCACCCGTCTATGGCAAGCTTGATCCTTCGGTGCTTGCTGCATGGGTGCTGCGCGATCGTCTACCAGTGCGGATGCAGGTCCAACTGCATAAATTATTGTGGGGCGAGGGGCCAGGGCGATAATACATGTCTGGGAAAAACCTCACACGAGTCCTCAACGGCACTGAAACTCCGGAATGAGCTTTCGCGTCCTTGTCTAACGCTGATGGCTAAGGCTGTAGTACTGTTATCCGGAGGGCTGGACTCTGCCACAACGCTTGCCGTTGCCAACAGCAGAGGATACGAGTGCCATGGGCTAAGTGTTGACTATGGTCAGCGTCATAGATCGGAACTCGCAGCGGCAGCTAAATTGGCTGAGGCCCTTGGTGCTCGCGAGCATAGAATTGTTGAAGTCGATCTGGCGTCATTCGGCGGCTCCGCCCTTACCGATGAAACGAAACCGGTCCCAGTCCAGGGAATCAAGACAGGCGTACCCATTACATACGTGCCGGCTCGTAATACGATTATGCTCTCGCTTGCACTAGCCTGGGCCGAGGTTATCCAAAGCCGCGATATTTTTGTTGGCGTCAATTCAATCGATTACTCCGGCTACCCGGATTGCCGGCCTGAATATATCGCGGCCTTCGAAAAAATGGCCAATCTTGCCACGAAAGCGGCAATCGAAGGCGCGAGATTGAGGGTTCATGCGCCACTCATCGCCCTGTCCAAAGCGGAGATCGTTCGTCTGGGCGTAGCGCGAGGTGTAAATTACAGTTTGACGGTTTCCTGCTATCAGGCGGATGAATTCGGCCAGGCGTGCGGCGTGTGCGATTCGTGCCGAATACGCAGGGCGGGGTTTGAAGCGGCGGGTGTGACAGATCCGACACGCTATCAATCTGCGCCTGGCTAGTGCCCTGCGATCACTGTTGTCAGGATCCAATACATCAGTTAAGGAACCTCTGAACAGATCCTCACGGAGCGCGTTGCTGGTAAAATTGGAACGATCACAAGGCACACGACGAAGGTCGTAGCTTGGTCTACGATGCCAAGGAGTGTAACGCAGTGAGCGCCCGGTTTTACCGCAACCAGATGGGACGGGCTTTGCGAGATGGACTGCTTTGTCAGGCTCCTAGCGAAGGGGAACACCATTCGCGTCGTCGCCTTTCGCGCATTCTATCCCGCAAAGCCACCGTCGCGCCTGCGCGGGATTTATTCAGAGGTTCCTTGAATACGCAGCACAACAATACATCCATTCGGACTTCCCCAGGCCGCATGATCCCGTGGCTCACCCCTGAGACTCCTTTCCCCGCATTAAACACGGCGCTGAAAGCGCCCAACGGCCTGCTCGCCGTCGGCGGCGATCTTTCGACTCGGCGACTTCTGGAGGCCTATCGCCTCGGTATTTTTCCCTGGTTCAATGAAGATGACCCCATTTTGTGGTGGAGTCCTAATCCACGCATGGTGCTTTTTACAGGCGAACTCAAGATATCGCGATCGCTCAGAAAAACTC
>DATJHX010000250.1:0-15272 GCA_035493655.1 Nitrosospira sp. | reverse complement strand
CGCCCTGATAGCCGTGCTTGACCTCCGCACGCTGCAACCCGATCTTAAAAGCGCTACGAAATCCCCTCCTGGAGAAGTACTCCTGCTCGACTCGGCAGGTAAAATTCTTATAAGCAGCCAGGCTGGCGCGGGCAAGTTGGTGCAACTCGACCCATCGTTGCTGGAACGCCTGCTAGCCCAACCGGATGAATCCCTGGTTTTTCGCGGAGCGACGCATAGGGAAGTCATCGGCGTGGCGGAGGTAGCCAAGGAACTCGGGCTTACTATCGTGGCGGAGCGCGATCGAGCCGAGGTCTATGCCGCGTGGACGCAACTACGTAACCTGTTCCTGGCGCTGGTGGGATCGCTGGTTCTCATCGTGGCGGCAGTCGCTTTCAAGATGGGTCGCTCGATCGTTGGACCCCTACAGCGGCTGATCCGTGCAGCAGACCGCATAGCCGCAGGGGATTTTGACATCCAGCTTGCCCCCGTACGGAACGACGAGCTCGGCCGCCTGATGATGGTATTCAACCAGATGGCAGACCGGCTGCGCCGCAGCCACGCGGAAATCATGGCTGCCAATGAAGCCATGCAACAACAGAACCAAATGCTCGAGACGCTTTCCGTTACCGATAGTCTTACAGGCTTATACAACCGCAGCAAGCTGGATGCGATCCTTACCGATGAGCTTGCGCGCTTCAAACGAACTCAGCGGCAGTTCAGCCTGCTAATGCTGGATATCGATCATTTCAAAACGCTCAACGATACGTATGGGCATGTTTCAGGCGACGAGATCCTGGCGGCCGTCGCGCAAATTCTTCTCCAATCCGTGCGTAGTATTGATTACGCGGCGCGCTATGGCGGCGATGAATTCGTCATTATCCTGGTTGAAACATCAGCGGAGACAGCAGGTAAAACCGCGGAGCGTATCCGCTCACAGGTGGAGAATATGCGCTACGGTGTCGATGGGAGCGCAATTCCCATAACCGTAAGTATCGGCATCGTACAGTGTCAGTCTGTCGATACAACACCTGTCATGTTGCTCGATCGCGTTGACGATGCGCTCTATGAGGCAAAGCGCGCTGGTCGCAATCGCGCATACTATGATCATCGGGAAACGGCAGAGCCTCTGCGCGCACCCTATGCTTGAGCCGCTACGGTTTGCCGGCCTCATCAAGCCGCTTACCAAGCCGCTTATTAGCCTGTTTATCGGGCCGTCAGTGATTCAACGCTTCCCTCTTCCCCACCTGTACCTCCACGAGTGTGTTGAGTATCCAACCAGAGCGTCCATCGGCGGTTTGAACCTGCAACCAGTCCCCCTGATAAGCTTCCGCTATCATTGCCGAATTTTTCTTCAGTACTCCAAGCACGGCGCCTTTCAAGCCTGGTTTCTGGCGCAGGTTACTGTCGACTGACGCGCGCAGGGGGATCGGTGTCTGTAATGAAACCGTTATTTGATCTGCCGCCTTGCGGAGTCGACCATTCTTCATCATATCGACGAACTCACGCGCCTGTGCGGCATGGTCCATGGCAGCGGCATAACTGTCCTCGTCGTATAACACCGTCGCCGCTGCGAGAAGGCGCTGCGCCTGAGCTTGCAGCATACGTTCGGTATCCGAGAGAGGAGATGATTTCAGGCCTTCCATGGATATTTCAGCTTCTGCAATGGTTGAGGCCGCGGCCGGGCGTGTAGCCAGGCGGCGCAGTTTTATTTGAGCATGGGCAGCCTGATTGCTGGTTTCCTGCAACGTCTTCGCCTGATCCTGCTGGCGAACCTGCTGGTTACGGATCAATGCGTCTTTTTCCGCCAGCAGCTTTTGTAACCGTTCGATCTCCTGTTGTTGCACAGCCTTTTCCGCCAACAACTTCTCGCGCTCAGCTTCGCACCGTTCTTTGTCGCAGGATTCCAGAGCAGTTACCTCGATCTCGGAGTCGGGTGGTATTGATCGTACGGGAATATTATTGCACCCTATCATACTCAAACCCGTAAATGCCATTATCATCCATTTTGGTGCACTCCTTCCCCACATGCGGCGCAGATTACATAATATAATCAATCTCTTTAATCCCATTGTCTTGTTTTTCTCCAGGATCTTAAGGATTCACGGATAACTGGCCGATTGCCATCTGGAACAAATTGTACTCGCGGCTCGCGTCGCGTTCAAACTGCAGGAGAATTGCGCGAGCACACATTAAATTGTGATCTAACCGGCAACCAAATTCTCTTTAACGGACGTTTTTATGGGAATTACACGGCTGGCCGCAAGTTTTGCACGGGCTCGGGCTTCGGCAGTATCAACACCGTTTGCCAACGCCACGCCCATTCGACGCTTCGGAAATGATTCCGGTTTACCGAACAGGCGCAGGTCACTTTTTGGCACACGCAGGGCTTCATCAACTCCCGCAAAGGCGATCGCCTGTTCTTCCAATCCGCCATAGATTACCGCACTCGCGCCTGGCGCCCGCATTTCGGTGTTTACCGGAAGCCCGATTACCGCGCGGGCATGCAACTCGAATTCATTCTGAACCTGACTGCACATCGTTACCATCCCGGTATCGTGTGGGCGAGGGCTGACCTCGCTAAACCATACGTCATCACCCCTGACAAATAGCTCCACACCAAATATGCCCACCCCTCCCAGATTATCGGTAATCTTTGTGGCAATTTCGCGCGTCCGCTGCAATGCCAACGGCGACATTTCCTGCGGCTGCCAGCTTTCGACGTAATCGCCCTCCACCTGGATATGTCCAATGGGTTCGCAAAAATGTGTCTCCACGCTGCCATTCGCGCTAATGGCACGTACGGTGAGTTGTGTTATTTCATACTCAAAATCGATAAATCCCTCGACGATTACACGTTCCTGATTTACCCTGCCGGCACGGGCAGCGTAATCCCATGCCGCTTCGACCTCTTCCGCAGAATCTATTTTCGATTGCCCCTTGCCCGATGAAGACATTACGGGTTTTATGACGCAGGGATAGTCGATACCATTGCGGATTGCCGCTCTCAGCTCTTCAAGGCTGCCCGCAAAAGCATAGGGGGATGTTGGCAAACCCAGCGTTTCCCCCGCAAGGCGACGAATCCCTTCACGATTCATGGTCAACTGTGCAGCGCGGGCTGTCGGGATGATCCGGGCCATTCCCAAACGCTCGATTTCCATCAGCGTGCCCGTATCGATCGCTTCAATTTCGGGGATGATGACATGAGGTTGTTCAAGTTCTATCAATTTGCGCAATGCGGCGCCGTCTATCATGCTGATGACATGCGAGCGATGTGCTACCTGATGACCCGGCGCATCGGAATAACGATCCACTGCGATGGTTTCTATACCTAGACGCTGTAACGCAATGATGACCTCCTTGCCGAGTTCGCCACTGCCCAATAGCATGATTTTGATAGCTGACGGGCTGAGCGGGGTCCCGATAATGAGCGGTGTGTTCATTGTTCAAGTCTTCTTTCTTTAAAAGGGGCTCTTCAGGATTTGGACGAATGGCCGAGCTACCGATTATAATGGCATGCTTCTTTTAAAAACGGCATTAATCGAGATATCGATACGGATCGTATCCGATCTGCACGTAGAAACAGGGAACGATTACTGGCAAAATGCCGCACCCTTCTCAATAGGAACGAAATTGTATATGAATCTCATCATACAGGGACTCGAGATCCAAAACAGCGACTTGCGCGAGCTGGCGAAACTGGCTGGCGCCAACGAGATCGAGCGCATTACGGGCGAAGCCTTCCGGTTGAAAAATACTGCCCGGCGGGAACATATTGCCGAATATTGCGTAGATGCAGGGCTGGATTTTGCTTTCGTGGGACCGGCGATACGGCTTGCCGACTTCGGCCTCGTAGCAATGGACATGGATTCAACATTGCTTGCAATCGAGTCAATCGACGAAATAGCCGACATGCACGGCATGAAGCCGCAAGTATCGGAAATTACGCAGAGAACCATGCGCGGCGAGATCATCTTTGAGGAGAGTCTGAGGCAGCGCACTGCACTCTTGCAGGGCCTGGACGAGGATGCACTGCAACAGGTATATGACACTCGAGTTCGATTGAGTCCTGGCGCGGAGCGCATGCTGCAGCAAATGAAAAAAGCTGGAATTAAGACGATGGTTATATCCGGAGGATTCACCTTTTTTACCGAGAGGATCAAAGCCAGGCTGGGTTTGGATTACGCCGCGGCGAACACTCTCGACATTTCCGATGGAAAACTTACCGGAAAAGTTCTGGGAAAGATCATCGGGGCGGAGGGAAAAGCCGAAGCGTTAAAAAAGGTCAGCCAGGAACTGGGCCTGAAACGGGAGCAGATCATCGCCATTGGCGACGGCGCCAATGATTTGAAAATGATGGGTGAGGCCGGAGTGAGCATTGCCTACCACGCCAAGCCCATCGTACAAGAAAATGCCACTTACGCGATAAACCATGTCGGACTGGATGGCGTAGTCAACCTGTTTGCATGATTTTCATTTCACATGTCATAATCCGCGCCTCAACCCGGTATTTTTCCGATATTTTTCCGGAATTTTTAATAGCTGAACGCGGCTTCAACCAGATAGGTTCGTTGGGGGTATGGATGGAAAACCCATGCCTTGTCGTTGTTCAGATTGGTAATGCCGAATGAGAATCGGCTTTTCAACCCGTTTTGGAACTTGTATCGATAACTGGTTTTGAAGTCCATGAAAAAGAACGAACTCTGCGCGCCGAACACGTTATTTACATGATCCCTGTTATCGGGATCATTAAAGGAATCGCTAGTGTATCGGCCCGAAAGTGAAATGTCCCATGCTTCGGTTGCGTTATAGGTAGTAAAGAAATTCGCCCGCCAGTGCGGCAAGCGGATACGCTGTTTGCCGTCAAGATTGTAATCCGCATTCGCTCCAGTCGGGTCCGTGAATTTCACCATCCCGCCCTTGTCCACTTTCGCATTCATCCAGGTTCCGTTGAAGCTGAAGTCGAACTTGGAACCCATAATACGGCGCTGATCAAATATCAGCTCGACACCGGTCGTGCTGGTCTGATCAATATTCTGGAACGAGCTTTGTGTGACGACGCCCGAAGCCCGCTGCACCTGCTGGATAGCGTCTTTGATATCGTCGCGAAAAACGTTCACGCGAATGTAGCCCTTGGGTAGCCCGTATTCGACCATGAAATTGTGGTGCACGCCATTCTCTGGCTTGAGTTGTGAATTGGCGGTCAGGATCTGGGTCGGCGTACCGATCGACTGGAATAGCTCTGCAATCACCGGGAAGCGATGAGCCCGGCCAAATGAATAACGCACCTTCCATGGCCCGGGCTCATAGCCCAAGGAAACCTTGGGAGAAAGAGCCGATACTTCACGGTCGGGTACCGAAGTGGTAATAGGAGCTTTCGTTTGAGGGTCGATACCTCCTACCACGCCATTCATAGCCGACCACCATTCCTGGCGCGCACCGACTGTAACATCCCAACCCGGCAGAAAACGATAGGCGGACTGCGCAAAAACCGCATGGGTTGAGGTCTGGCCATCATTGTTCCGGCTAGTCTGCAATGCGCCTCGAGTAAGCGTGTTGTAATCGGTGAGTGCGTATTGGCGAAAGCTCAGGGTATACAGATCAAAGTGATATCCCCCTAAAAGCGATATCTTTTCATTACCCAGCAACGCTGGAGTGCTCAGCTTGAGATCGTAATTCAGCCAGTTGAATTTCTTGAAATCCTGGATCTGTCCCGAGCCGTTATTCGACGGATCGTTCGCGTTGAAAAAAGCGGTAGCCCGCGTGTCTTTCAAAACGTCAAAATAGCTTATCGTGCTATCAACGTTCCAGTTTGGAGTGAGCGCTCCGCGAAGCTGCAACCCGAGGTTCAGCGTTTCCCGTTTGTCCTGGTTGCCACCAAAGCCGTTCTGCACAACATCGAATCGGGTTCCATTCAGCGAAGCGTTGCCGGGCAGCGTGCAGCAGGCGGGCGCAGCGCCTCCCCAGAACGGCTGTCCGGACGCATTAGTCAAGAAATTTTGCACGTTATTACCATTGCGCGTACGATCCTCGTACGCTGCGGTAAAGATGGTCTGGAGCTCGGAATTAATGTCATAGCCCAGCTTTACTTTGAATAAGTTAGTGTTCACTTTTTCCGGTCCGGTATCACCGTAAATAATGCTCGGGGTGCCACGCGTATCCGGTGTGCGGATACCGCCGTTGACCAGTGTGCCGCCAGCGGCATCATGCAAGCCGCTATTGTCGATGAAATAGCTCATGGGGTGGCTCTGTGCCTCAAGGCGGTTGTAAGCCAGGTAGACCGTAAACCTGTCTTGAAACCGGTTACCGTAAGCCACATACTGGCGATCACCCACGAAGGTTCCACTATCGGGGCCGTAGATTTTGAACGGCTGAATAAAAACGCTGCTCTCGACGTAGAATTCCTGCTTTTTAGGCATGCGCGTTTTTATATTGATTACGCCCCCGATGGAGTTGCCGCTATATTCCGCCGAGAAGGGCCCATAGACGACGTCCACAGCATCGATTTCGTTCGGGCCGACCAGCGACCAGCGGGGAGCGCCATTAAAAGTAGCCTGCAGGAAATTGTGCAGCGGCAGCCCATCGGCATACACCATATTCCGTGCAGTGGAAAACATGTCGGCGCCGCGGATACCGAGAACACCATTGGGATCGCCGACATACCGTTGCCTGATTTGCAAACTGGGCTGGTATTTGAGTACCTCTTCCGTAGTCTGCGCGTTTTGACGCTCGATCTGCTGGCGCGTCACTCGAGTCGAAGGTGAGGTGTAATGCGTATCGCGTTCGACCTCGCCCGTAACGACCATTTCCTTGAAGACCGTTTCCTTTTCAGTGGCGGCTGGCGGTTTAATCCCGTTGGTAGCCTTTTTGGTAGCCTTTTCATCGCTTTTGCCAGTCACCTCATCCGAAATTTTCTCATTCGGAGTTTTCTTATTAGGAGAGGAGGGTTCAGGTGCATTCACTGCCATGTGGTTCACAATTTGCGGCGAAGCGGAGTTGGCCAGTTGCACCATTGCTTCACCGGCTGGAGCGACAGCGGGTAATTCTTCGGAAGGGGTTTCCTGTCTGATCGAAGCCGGGGAAGCAACTGGAGCAGTTCTTTTTTGAGGAGGCTTTTCCGGCTGTTCCACGGTATCAGCCGCCCAAGCCGGGCACAGCCCAAGCAGGCCCGCCAGGGCAAGGGGAATTGATTTCATCTTATTTTTTGTAATCAGCCGGGGCGTACTGCAGTAATTCGCTCAATAGGCACAATACGCAAGCCTTCTTTTGCGGTATTCCACACTATGAATATTTTTTTTCCGTCAATCAGAGGGACAGGATAATCGGTGGCGCCGGCGGACTCCATCAGGCGCGTTGGTCTGCTCCAGGATGACCCCGCGTCGGTCGAGTACATCAGCTCGGCGGAGTAGGAATTTCCATCGAATTCACGCCAGGTGAGCAAAACGGTTTTACCCAGTGCAGCTACGGACGCATGGCTTGCCTGAGCCGAGGGATTGCCGACAGGCATGGGCGGCGATTGCCAGTTGCCGTCGATATGTTTGTAGAACATGCCCCGACGAGCGGCGCCATCGGTAAACCAGACCAAATGAAGCTGGTCCCGGTAACCGGACGCTATACTGCCTCCGTTATGCGGACAGGCATCAATTTGCCATTCATCATCGGTAGCGCGACGCACGCTGCCCTTATCCAGATTCGCAATGGCGAAATCGCGCGTGTTCGTACCAAAAATATTCCGCCAGAAGACGACGGGGCCTTCTGGCGTCCAGGTCAGCGCTATCCGGCAGCACTCGCAAGTATGCGTTTCGAATTGGCGGTTAGGGCCAAAGCTCGCGCCGTTATCGGACGACCGCGCGGTATAAATCGATACTCCGGAAAATGCTTCGCCCCGCTCCTTCGCCATGTCCCGATCGCGGGCATCCAACCAGGCGACCACCACCCTTCCTGTGCCATCTGTTGCCATCGAAGCGAAGCGATGGCTGGTAATGCGGCCATCGTCATTGAGCGTAATGGGCGGGGAAAATGTCCGGCCGGAGTCTGTAGACCGCGCAAACCGAATATTTCCTGAATATTTCTGCGGCAGCGATTGTACCCAGGTCAGGAGCACAGTACCGTCGTCGGCAACGGCAATCTTTGGGCGGTTCTCACCGTCAGCCAGGATGTTCTCCGGCTCGGGCGTGACGAGAACAGGTCTGGAAAAATTCTTGCCGTCATCATCCGACCAAAAAACCAGCAGATGCTGGTTTTCAACCTTCGCTATCCACAATCGCCCACTTTCATCCAGCGTTGCACCGACCGCCAGGGTTGTCTTTGGCGGACGAGGCACTGATTGACCTTCTCCTCCTCCGGCCGGGCTATCATGGTCCGCGAATGCAACTGACGAAACAGCCATCCAGAAAGCGGCTGCAATATACAAGACCGTACGCTGAAAGATTCCACGCATTTTTAAGTTCTTTTTCTAGTATCAGGGCGATGAGAATAGTCTTTTTTTCGGGGCTTGAGAATGCGACAAATTGTCGCACCTCGTCGGCTGTCTCCCGGAATGCGTTGATATTAAGAGGATTGCTTTATTAGCGGGGGCGCGCGTGTCGCCTTGTTTCATGCTTGTAACGTTGCCACCCACTTTCTTTCTTAAGCACCGTATCGACGGCTCTCAAGACCCCGGCAACATCAGCAGGTCTTCTGTTGTGCTCGATGTAGCCGGTCAAATCGGTGTCCGCGTGCAACCGGCCATCCTGATAAAGAGACCATATCTCTCTGCCGTAATCCATTTCCAGCAGATCCGGAGCAAAGCGGCCGAAATAAGCCGCAAGATTGTCCATGTCCCGTACGAGCATGCTGCGGGCGCCGTTGTTGCGCGCGGCAACAATAGCCTGGGGCAGATCGATAATGACAAGACCTTTGCTGCCTGCGAGCACGTTGTATTCGGACAAATCGCCATGAATGACTCCCGCGCAAAGCATTCGGACGACCTGCCTGGCCAGCCCGTGGAAGTAGTCGCGGGACTGTTCCGCTGTCAATATCATGTCGTTCAGCCTGGGTGCAATAGTGCCATGTTTGGCTGTTATCAATTCCATCAGCAGTACGCCCTCAAACAAACTGTAGGGCTGTGGAACCGTCACACCTGCAGCAGCCAGCCGAGACAGGGTATCCACTTCAACGCCTTGCCATTCGTCATGCCGCGCTTTGCGCCCGTATGGAGTCGCCTTGCTGATGGCGCGAGCGCGGCGACTGTTTTTTCCCCTGCGGCCTTCGGTGTAATCAGCACTGTGATGAAAGCTACGCCTGTTGATTTCTTTATAAACCTTGGCACAACGAATACCTTCACCGCAACGGACTACGTAGATCATGGCCTCTTTGCCGCTCATGAGCTGACAGATAACTTCGTCTACCAGTCCCTCTTCAACCAGAGGTTGAATTCTTTCCGGCGTTTTCATGGAGCACTCCTTCGTCCTGTTGTCTGTCACTAATGACCGAACGAATTGTAGAGAGAGAAAATCGGCTTGGGAATGTGGCAAATTGCCGCAGGCGATCGCCATGAGATATGGCGCGAAGATGTGAGTGAAATACAGCGGAGTGAAATACAGCGGAGTGAAATACAGCGACGGGGTTAACGAAGTAGCGGCGCCGTGCTGATCGCCTCCCAGGGACTACCCGCCGTCCCCTTACTCATTTCCACTCAGTTACTTCCACTTACCCATTTCTGGACCACGAGGCTTCCCACCATATCGCCCTCAACGTTGACGGCGGTGCGAAATGTATCCAGCAGACGATCGACGGGAAGCAGGATAGCAATGGCTTCGGCCGGCAGGCCGACCGATTGCAGCACCATCACCATCGTTACCATTCCAGCGCTTGGAATGCCGGGTGCTCCCATCGCAGCAAGCATGGCTGTAATGAATACAATCATCTGTTGTGCAAGATTAAGCTCAATGCCGACAAGATTGGCAATAAATAAGGCTGCGGTGGCCTCGTACAGCGCGGTCCCATCCATGTTGAGCGTGGCCCCCAAAGGCAGGACGAAACCGGCAATATCGCGCTTGACGTGCAAATGCTGTTCCACGCAGCGCAGCGTGACAGGTAATGTGGCGGAACTGGAACTGGTGGCAAAAGCGGTTATCAGCGCTTCACGGGCGCCGCGCCAGAATTTGAGCGGCCCCATGCCAGTAACCAGATAAAGGATCAGTGGTAGTACGACCATCCCATGCAATAACGTGGTGACAATGACGAGCGCGACAAACTCAGTCAGCTTCATAAGCAAGGCGGTATCCTGCGTCGCGGCGAGCTTCAGCAGCAGCGCCATGATTCCGAGAGGCGCGAGCCGCATGATCCAGCCCACCAGCATCAGCATCAGTTCGAGCAACTCCTGTAGCAGAACCAGAATATTGGTGTAGCGCTCCCCCCCTACCACCAATGCGATCCCGAGCAGAAGCGCGAAAACGACAACCGCCAGCACATTGGATTGAGCCAGAGCCGCCACGGGGTTCTGAAACAGGGAATGAAGCAGATGGGCGAAAAATTCGGGCAATGTCATGTTCTTCGCCTGAAAGCCGCTCATGGCATCCTGAAACATGGCAAGTTGCAAGCCCTCTCCCGGACGGACAAGGTTAGCGGCAGTCATTCCCAACAGGATTGCCAGCGCCATGGAAAATACGAAGAAGCCCAGTGTCGCCTTCCATACCTTATGCATCTGCCGATGGGCGCGTAAATTGGCGACCCCGACGGCGATGGATGTAAACACCAGGGGGATAAGCACCATTTTCAGTAAATCGATGAACAGGGTGCCGATGAGATCGGAAAGATATAGTCCCGTTTGTGCGACAGCCGATTCCTTCCCTAACGCGGCCAATGCCAGGCCGAGTATGATACCTGCGGCTACACCGAACAGAATTTGTGCGTTAAGCGAGGTTTTCTTCATCAGCCATTTCCGTTATGAAATACAATCTTCTTACTCTTATAGAGGAATAGAGGAGTAAAACATCTTCATTCCCCGTTCCGACTTCAAATTTGCCACCCAAATTGGCAATTCGCCCTATCAATGAATAAAAAACGGGATGCGGATATAATCGCTCTCCCCCTTGCAGGAAATAACGCAAGATTAACGATACCAGATAGACGTATCAGAGTCCTCAAGGTCCTTCGAACCGGGCCTCCTCATGAAGTGTGAACTTCTTTAAAAACACTTCATGCTTGTTTTTTGCCGCATCGAATGCGATATTCTCAAAGTTGTAATCGACCTCGATGATTGCCGCTCCTGTGTTTTCGATGGTTTTAGCTCCACTCACGGCATTTGCCGTTACGATCGCACTTGTCCGATATCTCATCAATAGCGGCTTCCTCAGGATACTGGATTACCCGAACTCCCGCTCGCTTCACAGCAGGGCGGTTCCTCGAACCGGAGGGCTTGGATTGATGTCGGGAATTCTTGTTTCATGGACACTCATTCCCGACTCCTTGCCTTTGCTCATATGGGTGAGTGTCGCATTGCTGATGACGTTATCTTTTGCCGACGATGTTTTCGGCCTGCCGGTCTGGTCAAGATTATTGCTGCACGGTGCAATCGCGGCCGCGCTCTCCTTTGTGATGCTGTTCGATACCTATGGCTGGATAATCACAGCGATGAGCACCGTCGCAATTACCTGGATGCTCAATCTTTACAATTTCATGGATGGTTCCGACGGCCTGGCGGGTGGCATGGCCCTGATCGGTTTCGGGACTTATGGTATGGTTGCATGGTCGTCTGGAAATGAATCGTTTGCAATGATAAATTTCTGCATTGCCGCTGCTGCCGCAGCCTTCCTCCTGTTCAATTTTTATCCGGCACGTATTTTCATGGGAGATGCGGGATCGATCCCTCTGGGTTTTCTGGCGGCGGCGCTAGGTCTGGCAGGCTGGATACAGGGCAACTGGCCGTTATGGCTGCCTTTGCTGGTATTTTCACCATTCATCGCCGATGCTTCCGTCACGCTCGTCAAACGCGGCCTCCGTGGCGCAAAGGTCTGGCAGGCGCATCGCGAGCATTATTATCAGCAAATGGTGCAAAGCGGACTGGGCCATCGCAATACAGCCCTGTTCGCCTATATGCTTATGTTGGCGGCGGGAGTCAGCGCAATTTGGGCAGCAAAACAGGATGCTTCGGTTCAACTGGCGGTCTGCGTCGCCTGGTGCGGAATTTATGCAGTGATGATGCTTGCCTCCGATCGCTACTGGAAGCGCCGTGCACGCGAGATATGACAGGCAAGTTATAACAAGCCAATCATAGTCATGAAGCCGGCCTTAACGTATCCAGGTATCAATATTATGCGAATATCATAGCATCTTAATGCCTATAATGCCCCATCATGCCCTTACGCAAGCCTAACATACGGTCTCTTATAGCGTTCATTCATGACGTTACGGCGGCGGCGGTCGCATGGTGGCTGGCTTATTCCTTTCGTTTCAATTTCGAAATACCACTTCTTTATTTCACGTCCCTGAAACATATCCTGCCCTGGGTGATACCGATACATGCGGCAGCATTCCTGGGATTCCGCCTGTATCGCGGGCTCTGGCATTACGCCAGCCTGCCCGATCTGAAGCGCATTCTGTTTGCTGTATTGATGTCGGCGTTCGCGGTACCGCTGACCTTGTTCATGTTGCAAGTTCATTCGGGGGTACCGCGCTCGGTGCTGTTGCTCGCTCCCATTCTGCTTCTGTTCATCATGGGGAGCAGCCGGATCTCCTACCGGTTCTGGAAGGAACACCGGCTTTACGGACAGAAGAAACTGGAAGGAACCAAGGTGCTGGTTCTCGGCGCGGGAGATGCTTCTGTCAATCTGGTAAAAGAGCTCTCTCGCAGCACGCAATGGAAGGTGGCCGGATTGCTGGATGATGATCCCGCAAAGCGCGGCCTGATACTGCACGATTTTAAGATACTGGGACGCATCAGTGACTTGCCGAAGATAGCAAAAAGACTCGGGGTGGGCCACGCCATAATCGCCTTGACCTCATCCGGTTACGATCGTCGCCAATCCTACCGCACCCAGCCTGACCGCCGCCGGCCGGGTCGGCTCCATCGCGACCGGCGGCGCGCGCTGGAGATGTGTACGGCGGCCGGAGTCAAGGCGCTGACCGTCCCCTCTTACGATGAGCTGATCAGTGGGAAGGTCACTGTATCGCAAATCCGCAATGTTGAGCCCGAGGACCTGCTTGGTCGGGACCCAGTGGTGCTGGATAACGAAGGCTTGCATGAATTGCTGACAGGAAAAACAGTGCTGGTTACCGGCGCGGGCGGCTCAATCGGATCGGAATTGTGCCGGCAGATCGCCAGGTTCGCACCGGGCCGCCTGGTGCTGCTCGAGCTGAATGAATTTGCGCTGTACAACGTCGAACAGGAATTTCAGGCCAGCTTCCCGGATATACCCATATCTTTCGCCATAGGCGATATCAAGAACAAGCCCCGCTTGGCCCAGGTTTTTTCACAATATAACCCGACAGTCGTATTCCACGCCGCCGCTTACAAGCATGTGCCGCTCATGGAACAGGATAACGCCTGGCAGGCAGTGTTGAACAATGTCCTCGGCACTTACATTCTTGCACAGACCGCTATCGAGTATGGGGCGGAGAAATTCGTTTTGATCTCGACGGACAAAGCAGTCAATCCCACGAATGTAATGGGCGCGAGCAAGCGTTTGGCGGAAATGGTATGCCAGGCGTTACAACAACCCGCTTCTCTCGCTGGCAATAGCGGTTCTATGCATGCAATGCCAGAGACAGGCTTTGTGATCGTGCGTTTTGGCAACGTACTGGGGAGTGCAGGCAGCGTGATCCCAAAATTTCGCGAGCAGATTGAAAAGGGCGGGCCGATTACCGTTACTCATTCTGAAATTACGCGTTATTTCATGTCCATACCCGAAGCCGCGCAACTGGTTCTGCAGGCGGGCTTTATGGGGGGAAAAAAAGGCAGTGGCGAAATCTTCGTACTGGATATGGGTGAGCCGGTAAAAATTGCCGATCTTGCGCGAGACATGATCCGTCTCTCGGGGCTGAGCGAGGATGACATCAGAATTGTCTACAATGGATTGCGGCCAGGGGAGAAACTCCACGAAGAATTGCTGGCGGACGATGAAAGTACGTTGCCCACGCCCCACCCAAAACTGCGCATCGCGCAGGCACGTCAGGTTGACAAGCAATGGCTGGCGAACCTTCTGGCATGGCTCGAAAGGTATCCAGTACTCAGTGATGCAGAAGCCAAACGGGAATTAGGGAAATGGGTTTCCGAATATTCGTCTGGGGAATCAGACCAGCAGGAACGTAGGACAACGCATGAGTTCACCGAAAACGTTGACGGCGGTTTTCGTGGTAATGCTCTAAGTGTGCCCTATGGATAAAATGAGGGATAAAAATAAGGATAAGAATAAGATGATTCTGCGGTCACCATACCTGTCCCTATATTAGTTAAATGTCCGGGCAAGCCTGACATAGGCTGCATCCTTCGTTAATAATTCGCTATGCCTGCCAACGGCAACGATGCCGCCTTTGTGCAATAGCACGACGCGATCGGCTTTCTTCACGGTGCGCGAGCGGTGCGTGATGATCAGGGTAGTACGTCCCTGCATTGCAGCTTCCAGCGCCGCATCGACATGATGCGCAGCTTCGGCATCGAGCCGCTCACTTATCTCGTTCACGATAAGGACAGGAGGATTTTTCAATAGCGCCCGCGCAATCGCGATACGAAACCGCTGTGCTGCTTTCAGTTTTAAGCCCTGTGTTCCGACTGGCGTCTGCAAGCCTTCCGGCATTTGGCGCACGAATTCCGACACGTGGGCGCGATATGCGGACGACATGATCCTGGCTTCGGTTGCGCAACCCATGTCACCATAAGCAATGTTCGCCGCGATGGTGTCGTTGAATAGCTCGGCATCCGCCGATATTACTGCGATATTGGCGCGCAGGCTGGCTAAACTGATGCTTTGCAGATCGCAGTCATCAAGCAGAATTCTTCCACTCGCAGGACGAAAGAAAAGCGGCACCAGGTTCGCGAGCGCGACTGCATTGCCTGTCTGAAAGCCCACCAGCGCGACCTTCTCGCCGGGCTGCATGGTCAGATTGATGTCCCGCAGCACAAGGTCCGGGAGTGTGTGGCATGCTATAAAACCCGTTTTGGGGCCCGATCCGAAGCCGTCTCCCGAGGCAGGACTAAAGCTGACGTGCTCGAAACGCAGTTCTCCGCGCGCGCGCGCAATGGCGACTGTTCCCGCTTCCGATTCAGGCGGCTCGTCCAGCAGCGAAAATATGCTGCCGCCAGCGATCAGCCC
>DATJHX010000249.1:0-11361 GCA_035493655.1 Nitrosospira sp. | reverse complement strand
GCGCCTTGTATGTCTCCTTGGGTACGCTCGGAAAGTCCGCATGGGCCGATGCCGCCAGCAATGCGCCCATCCCTATCACGAACCCCCTCAGCCAGGGCTTCAATAACATCTCTTCTTCTCCTTCGTTCCGTAGTAATTGTTGTGTTACCTCTAAGGAACCTCTGAATAAATTCTCGTGGAGCGCGTTGCTGGTAAAATCGGGATGATCACAAGGCTCGCGACGCAGGTCGTAGCTGGGCCTACGATGCCAAGGAGCACAATGCGGTGAGCGCCCGATTTTACCGCAACCCCACGTGGGACAAGGCTTTGCGGGCAGCCTGCTTTGTCAGGCTCCTAGCGAAGGGAATTGACCATTCGCTTCGTCGCCTTTCGCGCACCCCCATCCCGCAAAGCCATCGTCGCGCCCACGAGGACTTATTCAGAGGTTCCCTAATAATGTATCGCGGGATCACATAAAGGGGTAGCACCAGTATTACGACTCTTTCTGGTACCACGGGTATCGCTTTAGCTGAACAATAAATCAACCAGCGGCAGAATTTTTTTTGGAGGAACCGAACCTCCAGGCAAACCGTGCGTCGAAGCTGGTAAGGTGGTTGAGGCTGAGGCAACTGTCGGGCAACCAGGTTAGAACCGGTTGGAAAAGGATTAGTGCGGGATTAGTGCGAACAGGCGAGCCGGCTTACAGTTTGCCTTCCACTCCGCTTTCCAGTGGAATGAGCCTTCTCCCAAGTCTCCGGAGGTTGCAGTGCCGTACGAACGTGTAACCGACATACAAACCTATGAAAAGGGTAAAAAGGGTACCAAAAGAGTGCCAAGTAGGGAGTGCCAAATAGGCGCCTTCCTGTACATTACAATTTCTTGACTAACGATTTGTTTCCCAGTAAATTGCCGTATCTTTTTCTCTCAGCATTTTCTCCAATAATTAATTATCCAACAAGAGGGCTACAACGAATATGACGTTAGGTCTTATTGACTTGCCTTGGTGGGGCTATATTGTAGTCACTCTGGTTCTCACCCATATCACCATCGCCAGCATCACAATCTTTCTACACCGTCATCAGGCTCACCGTTCACTGGATCTGCATCCCCTGCCCAGTCATTTTTTTCGCTTTTGGCTGTGGATGAGCACCGGAATGGTTACCAAGGAGTGGACTGCGATACACCGCAAACATCACGCCAAGTGCGAAACTGTCGACGATCCGCATAGTCCGCAAATATTCGGTATTGGCAAGGTGTTGAGAGAGGGGTCGGAGCTCTACCGGAAAGAAGCCAAGAACCTGGAAACCCTGGAAAGATACGGTCATGGCACCCCGGATGACTGGATGGAGCGAAATGTTTACGCGAGGCATAGCGCCAAGGGTGTTACCCTGATGCTGATTATCAACCTCATTCTATTCGGTCCCATTGGACTTACGATCTGGGCAATACAGATGGCGTGGGCACCAATCACGGCCGCCGGTATTATTAATGGCGTGGGTCATTTCTGGGGCTATCGCAATTTCGAGGCAGAGGACGCCAGCCGCAATATTGTTCCCTGGGGAATTCTCATTGGGGGGGAGGAACTGCACAATAATCATCACGCTTATGCCACTTCCGCTCGTTTATCCAATAAATGGTATGAATTCGATATCGGATGGATGTACATCCGTATTCTGGAATTGATGGGGGTGGCTCAAGTCAAAAAAACCGCTCCGAAACTGCGGCTCGACGTTGCTAAAACAAAATGTGACCTCGACACGCTGCACGCCGTGATTTCCCATCGGTATGAAGTGCTGACAACCTATGCTCAGTCTCTCAAGCATACGCTGGCCAAAGAAATTGATCATCTGAAGGAGTCCACTACCCATCTCGGTATAGACCGTCCCACCCTTAAACGCTGGGTACTTGCCGATTCCAGGACACTGCAAGAAGATGAACGCGCCAAGCTGAATCTGGTGCTGAGCAAGACGAGAACCCTTGACAAGGTCTATAAGATGCGCGAGGAGCTATCAGCGGTATGGCAGCGCTCTACCATGTCCAAGGATGAACTGGTCAAGCAGTTGGAAGACTGGTGCCATCGTGCCGAGGAGAGCGGTATCGAGGTTCTGCAAAACTTCTCTCGCAGACTGCGCTGTTACGCATAGCGAACGATGAACGTAGCGAACGATGAACGTAGCGAACGCTGAAATGGCCCCTTGCAGACGTTATTAATTCCCTATTCTGCAAAGGAAGCCATTAATTCCACTAAAACAAAAACCCGCCGGACGGCGGGTTTTTGTTTTAGTGTTCGGTGTCTACGTTTCGATGTTTACGTTTCTGGTTTCTGACTGGGTAGCGCGGACACAATCTTTTTTCGAATAGCCGCCAACAGTCGCCATAACTAACTACTTGAGTTTCGTTTCTTTATACTTGACGTGCTTTCGCACTACCGGATCGAATTTTAGAATTTCTATTTTTTCTGGCTTAGTACGCTTGTTCTTCGTGGTCGTATAAAAATGACCGGTCCCTGCTGAGGATTCGAGCTTGATTTTTTCCCGCATTATAATGTCCTTGTAGTCGGAAGACTGAATGGCATTCGCAAAGAGTTAAATAGTTAAATGCTGTCGCCGCGCGCGCGCATCTCGGCCAATACAGCATCAATTCCATTCTTGTCTATTGTCCGCAGTGCTACATTGGACAGGCGCAGACTAACCCAACGACTTTCGCTCTCAACCCAGAATCGGCGGCGCTGTAAATTGGGAAGAAAGCGGCGCTTGGTTTTGTTGTTAGCATGGGAAACATGGTGCCCGGTCATAGGTTTTTTGCCGGTGACTTCACATACTCGTGCCATGATTATCCGCTCCTGATCTCAAAAGCGGGCATTATACCCAATTCCCAAGGTTTACTCAAATCAACCCTCGCTCCGCAAATGACATGGCCGCCCCATTTCCAACAATAAAGTGATCCAGCACTTTGACATCGATCAGAGCCAGCGCCTGTTTTAGCGTTTGAGTAAGAATCTCATCCGCATGACTTGGTTCGGCTATACCTGACGGATGATTATGCGCAAAAATAACGGCAGCCGCATTATGATGCAACGCCCGTTTCATGACTTCGCGGGGATATACGCTGGTTTGTGTCAACGTTCCACTAAATAGCTCTTCGCTTGCGATCGTACGGTTCTGGGCGTCGAGAAATATTCCGACAAAAATCTCGTGCTTTTTAGCCTGGAGACTCAGCCGCAGATAGTCGCGCACGGATTTTGGTGAGTTCATGGCATCACCGCTTTTTAATTTTTCTTCCAGCGCCCGTCGCGCCATTTCCAGCACTGCCTGCAACTGCGCGTATTTCGCCGGGCCCATTCCCGGCACTGCGCAAAATGCGCCTTGATCTGCGGCGAAAAGACCGGTCAAGCCCTTGAAACACTTGAGCAGTTCGCGCGCCAAATCCACAGCGCTTTTGCCGGCAACGCCCGTACGCAGGAATATTGCCAGGAGTTCGGCATCGGAAAGATTCGCGGCGCCGTTCTTCAGGAGCTTTTCGCGCGGACGTTCGGATTCGGGCCAGTCTGAAATCGCCATAATGCAGAAAATTGGGGAAATTGGGGGAGAGGATTGCAATGTACCAGACTGGCTATGACGTCATTCCCTGCAATAAAATGACTTTTTTAGGTTAAACCTAAATCCAACAGTTAACCGCTCTTTTTTTCGGTTAGAACTATGATCCAAAGACTTTTTGCAGCACATGACCTTCGCCTTCTTGATGAGCTCGCTACAGGGTCGATTGCACAGTTTTTGGGGCACGTGGCTGCGTTGCAACTCCTTACAATGGGCGCCCCGAAAGCGTTGCCCGAGGGGCCTCGTCAAGCGGGGATCGGGCAGCGGCGGGGATGCCCGACCGCGCTTATACACCGGGGACGCCTGCATCCCGCTGCGGGGTCGCATCTTCCTCCGGAAGACACTGCTCCGTCCTTCGCGGTCGCGCCATTCCCGCGTCGTTGCGCCTTGCCCTGCACCCCAAAAACGGCACACTCTACCCTGTCCAACTGCCGGATTTAGGTTAAACTCCCGCTCATCCACGTTCTCCTGCTTATTCGCTTCCCCTGCGCGCTTGCATCCACCTATGACTAATGAGTTTTTTCCCGCAGTTCCGGCAGCCAGGCGTCTGCTGCTGGGATTGACCGGTGGAGTTGCTGCGTACAAGGCGGCGGAACTCGCGCGCCTTTTAATTCATGAAGGCGTAGATGTGCAGGCGGTAATGACCGAGTCAGCCTTGCGGTTTGTTGGGGCCGCGACGTTGCAGGCGCTAACTGGAAAAACAGTTTTGACCGGGCTTTGGGACTCAAACATTGCTGGCGGCATGGCTCATATTGATCTCTCGCGCAAGGCCGACGCTATTCTTGTTGCTCCCGCAAGTGCCAACTTTATTGCCAAGCTCGCCAATGGGCTTGCCGATGACTTGCTCTCGACATTATGCCTCGCACGCGATTGCCCTCTTCTGGTGGCGCCGGCGATGAACCGGCAAATGTGGGAACATCCTGCGACCCAGCGCAACCTTGCCACGCTGCAACACGACGGCGTCACTATACTCGGCCCTGCCAGCGGGGCTCAGGCGTGCGGCGAGATCGGGCCGGGACGGATGCTTGAGGTACGGGAAATCGCTGACAGGGTGCACGCTTTCTTCCAGCCGAAGCTCTTGCACGGCAAGCGTACGCTTATCACGGCCGGGCCTACATACGAGGCCATTGATGCAGTTCGGGGAATTACCAATTCAAGCTCCGGGAAAATGGGATATGCAATAGCCCGTGCGGCGCTTGAAGGGGGTGGCGACGTCATCCTCATTTCCGGCCCTGTTTGCCTGCAGCCGCCTTGGGGAGTTAAGCTCATTAACGTAACAAGTGCACAGGATATGCTGGAAGCTGTGACAAGCGAGATTTCGGGTACTGATATTTTTATAGGCGTTGCGGCAGTATCAGATTACCGGGTCAAAAATCCAAACCGGCAAAAAACGAAGAAGGCGGGCGAGAATATCATGCTTGAGCTTACGCCCAATCCCGATATTCTGGAGTATGTGGCCACTCGCCCCGCACCCCCTTTCTGCGTGGGTTTCGCCGCAGAGACCGAGAATCTGGAAAGCAATGCCGAAGCCAAACGACGCAAGAAAGGGGTGCCGTTGATAGTCGCGAATCTGGCTCAGGATGCCATAGGCTCTGACGAATGCGCTCTGACACTACTCGACGATTCCGGCCGGCATGATTTACCAAAAGCGCCGAAAGCCGAGCAAGCCCGGCACTTGATCAAACATATCGCATTATTATATGAAAAAGTAAAGCCACCTCTGACACCGCCATGCGAAAAATAGATATCAAAATTTTTGATGAGCGATTAAGAAATCAATTGCCGGCTTATGCTACCCCGGGTTCTGCTGGCCTCGATTTGAGGGCATGCATCGATGAGGTGATGACCATCGAGCCGGGCGAAGCCAGCCTGATTCCCACCGGCATTGCCATTCACCTTGGAGATCCGGGTCTTGCCGCGATGATACTCCCCCGTTCCGGGCTGGGTCATAAGCATGGCATTGTGATGGGGAATCTGGTCGGATTGATCGATTCGGATTACCAGGGGCAGATATTCGTATCCTGCTGGAACCGGGGACACATTCCCTTTCCGTTAAACCCGCTGGAGCGCATTGCGCAGCTCGTGATAGTGCCCGTGGTACAGGTTGACTTCAATGTAGTGGACGAATTCGAGCAAACTCAACGTGGCGCAAATGGCTTCGGCAGTACCGGCAAACATTGAATGCCTTGTAGCACTGTTTCTCACTCTTCTCTTATCGGCGCCGCTTCGTGCCGAAACGCCCGAGATGCCGGTGGCTCAGCTCAGGGTATCCAGCCACTTGCTTACTGTGGAAATTGCGCATACCGAGGTTACCCGTTCGCGAGGGCTGATGTTCAGGCAATCCATGGATGAGAACAGAGGCATGCTATTCATATTTTCCCAGCCCGGACGCCACGGCATGTGGATGATGAATACGGACATACCGCTGAGCGTCGCTTTCGTGGATGAGAAGGGGTTCATCCTTAACATTGCCGATATGACGCCTCGCACTGCAACCGCGCATCGCTCCGCCGGGGTTGCAAAGTACGCAATAGAAACCAACCTTGGCTGGTTTGCGGCGAGAAATGTGAAGCCGGGTGACCGGATTACAGGACTCGAAAAATTACCCCGAGCGGAATAGGGGCGGGTTCAGGTGGGGTTCGTCCGGATTCACAGGATTTACCGGGATTTAGGGGCTAACGTTAGCGCATCCCGGGAAGCATTCCTTTCATACTGCGCAGCATTTTTGTCATGCCCCCCTTACTCATCATCTTCATCATTTTCTGCGCCTGCTCGAATTGCGCCAGCAAGCGATTCACCTCCTGCACCGTAACGCCCGCTCCCGCTGCAATACGGCGTTTGCGCGAGGCTTTCAGAATTTCCGGTTTGGCCCGTTCCTGGGGAGTCATGGAATTGATGATACCCTCGGTACGGCGGATGACTTTGTCATCCATTTTGACGTTCTGCGCTGCCTGGCTCAATTGGGCGGGCAATTTGTCCATCATGGCGCTCATGCCGCCCATGTTCCTCATTTGTTGAAACTGCATCTTGAAATCGTCCAGATCAAAGCCTTTGCCCGATTTCATCTTTTTTGCCAGCTTTTCCGCCTCGTGCTGGTCCACTCCTCGCTGGGCTTCCTCAATCAGTCCCAGCACGTCGCCCATGCCGAGAATGCGCGAGGCCATGCGGTCGGGATGAAATGGTTCCAATCCGTTCAGTTTTTCGCCTACGCCAGCGAATTTTATCGGCTTGCCTGTAATGTGCAGCACTGATAGTGCCGCACCTCCACGCGAATCACCGTCGAGCTTGGTGAGAATCACGCCCGTCAAAGGCAGCGCTTCGGCAAATGCCTTGGCCGTATTGACCGCATCCTGCCCCTGCATCGCATCCACGACGAACAAGGTTTCAATAGGCTTCAACAGCGTTTCCAGCTCGCCAATTTCTTTCATCATGGCTTCGTCAATAGCCAGCCGCCCCGCGGTATCCACGATCATTACGTCATGGAAGCGTGTCCTGGCGAAGCTCAGCGCAGCGGTAGCGATTTCTTTGGGCTGTTGCCCTGCTTTGACCGGAAAAAAATCCGCACCGGTTTGATTGGCCAGCAGCTCCAGCTGATGAATTGCAGCGGGACGATAGATATCGCACGAAACGAGTAAGACCTTCTTCTTTTTATTCTCCATGAGCCATTTCGCCAGCTTGCCGCTGCTGGTGGTTTTGCCCGCACCTTGCAGGCCCGCCATGAGAATCACCGCAGGTGGAACGGTGGAAAGATTGATATCGGCCTTTTCGCCACCCATGAGTGCAATGATTTCCTGGTGTACGACGCCCACCAGGGCCTGTCCGGGAGAAAGGCTGCCGATCACTTCCTTGCCCACCGCCTTTTCCTTGACCCGTGCGATGAATTCCTTGACCACAGGTAAGGCGACATCGGCCTCCAGCAGGGCCATGCGTACTTCACGCAGCGCTTCCTGTATATTGTTTTCAGTTAGCCGTGCTTCACCCCGGAGCGTCTTGATGACGCCGGAAAGCCGGCTGGTAAGATTGTCAAACATGCAAAATGCCTCTCAAGAAAATTTCGTGTAGACTAAAGAGTCGTTCCATTTTTAATCCGCAGGATCAATGTCCGGTATTCTAGCCTATCTCGTTGCCTCTCTGCTGTATGGGCTGATCGGTTGGCACTTCTGGCGCACCCGATGGAAGCCGTCCTCAAGAACCGCGGGCAGTGCCGCTATAAGTGAAGGATGGGAGCGTTACGCGATTCTTGTACCATTGGCCCTGCACGGCCTTACCCTTTACGAATCGATATTTTCGGGGGTCGGATTAAATTTTGGCGTTGGTAGCGCGGTTTCCTCCATTGTATGGCTTACCGCCACAATTTACTGGCTGTCCGGCTTTTTCTATCGTCTGGAAGGATTGCAGACCCTGGTTGCACCGGTAGCGGCAGTAGCAGTGCTGCTTCCGTTGGTGTTTCCCTCATTGCGTCCTCTGGCCAATACCGAATTTCCCGCCTTCAAAGCGCATATTTCCATTGCCATGCTGGCGTACAGCCTGCTTACCATTGCCGCCCTCCACGCATTGCTTATGGCGGTGGTCGAGCGTCGCCTGCATCACCCGGCCATGCCTTCGGTCCTGACCAATCTGCCCCCCCTGCTGGCAATGGAACGGTTATTGTTCCGTGTCATCTGGGCGGGTTTTATACTGCTCACGCTAACCCTCATAAGCGGCATCGTTTTCTCCGAAGAAGTGTTCGGCCAGCCGCTCAAATTCACCCATAAGACTTTATTCGGGATCATTTCCTGGTGCGTGTTCGCTGCGCTGCTGGCGGGAAGGCAATTCTACGGCTGGCGGGGGCGCATAGCCATTCGATGGACACTTGCAGGATTTATCATTTTGCTGCTGGCATATCTCGGCAGCAAGTTTGTCCTGGAAGTGATATTACGACGTTAGCATGTGCGTGCCAGGAGGCAAAGTCGCAGGATAATTCAGCCGGCTTCTTGAAATTCCGGCAAAACTTCCCTATACCTGATATTTTTCCACTCGTATAAAAGGCGTATCTCTTGGAAGACATGCCGCTGTACGTGCTACTGATAGCACTGGCTGTTTTGCTGATATTATCTGCTTTCTTCTCCCTCTCTGAAACCAGCATGATGGCGATCAACCGTTACCGGTTGAAGCATCTCCTTAAACAGGGAAATCGCGGTGCCCGCCTGACAACGCAACTGCTGCGCAATACTGACAAGCTTCTGGGCGTAATCCTGCTGGGCAACAACCTGCTGAACGCCGCCGCTGCCACACTGGTGGCGGTGATTGTTTCGCTATTCTTCAGCCACAACGAGTTGGCGCTCTTTTTCGGTACCGTAGGCGTGACGTTCGCCATACTGGTATTCAGCGAGATTACACCCAAGGTCATCGCAGCTGCTTATCCGGAGCGCATCGCCCTGGCTTCAAGCTATGTGCTGACCCCGTTGCTGAAACTTTTTTCGCCGGTGGTGTGGTTCGTCAATCTGTTTGTACAAGCACTGCTCATGATTCTCCGCTTGAAACCGGGAGCAGAGAATACCCAGAAAATCAGCCTGGAAGAACTCAAAACCCTGGTGCTGGAAGCGGGACACTTCATCCGTAAAAAGCACCAGACGATGTTGCTCAACCTCTTTGATCTTGAAACCATTACCGTTGATGATGTCATGGTCCCGCGGGGCCAGATCGAAGCCATCGATCTGGATGACGAGGATGACGTCATACGCAATCAATTACTCACCTGCTACCACACTCGCCTGCCGGTTTACCGGGGATCCCTGGACAATGTATCGGGCATCATCCACGTTCGCAAGGTATTAAATCAATTGAGAAACGGGGAAATCACCTCGGCAGTATTGGAAAAAATCATGCGAGAACCATACTTCGTTCCCTCCGGGACCCCCCTGTTTTCACAGTTGCAGTTGTTCCAGGAAAATCGGGAGCGGGTTGGGCTCATCGTGGATGAATACGGCGAGTGGAAGGGGCTGGTAACGCTGGAGGATATCGTCGAAGAAATCATCGGCGAATTTACCACGCACCCGCCATCACAGGTCGGGACATTTCTGAAGCAGGAAGATGGCAGCATAATCGTCGAAGGCAGCAGCCTGCTGCGCGATCTCAACCGCAAGCTCGGCTTGCATCTACCTCTTGGAGGGCCAAAAACGCTTAACGGTCTCATTGTGGAACATTTTGAGGATATTCCGGAAGCGGGGACCAGTCTGAAGATTGCCGGTTATCCCATGGAAATCATTCAGACTCAGGATCGGGTGGTCAAGGTGGTGCGTATCTTCTCCATTTTGACACCTGCTCAGCAGGAGGCGGTCGCGGAATAGCAGTTCTAATGCCGGCTTAGATGTCATTTATCCACCTGTTGCAAAATTCTCCGGGTTTTTTTATCTCGTTTTGCTCCATCCTCGGTCTTGTAGTCGGCAGTTTTTTGAATGTTGTCATCGTTCGCCTGCCCAAAATGCTGGAGCGGGAGTGGGCGCAGCAATGCGCCGATTCATCCGCGGAAACCCTGCAGGCTTTGCCCCCCTACAATATCATCAGGCCGCGCTCGGCCTGCGTCCATTGCGGACATAAGATAACTGCGATGGAGAATATTCCGTTGATGAGCTATGTATTATTGAGAGGCCGCTGCTCCCGGTGCAAAGCACCCATTTCGCTGCGCTACCCCCTCGTCGAGCTGTTAACTGCCACTACCAGTGGATATATCGCCTGGCATTTCGGATATGGCTTTGCCGCATTCGCCGCGCTCGGCTTTACCTGGGCGATGATTGCTCTGGCATTCATTGATATCGACACCCAATTGCTTCCCAACGATATTACGATGCCGTTGTTATGGACTGGATTACTGGTCAATCTGGCCGATACCTTCACCGATATCGGTTCCGCAGTCCTGGGCGCGGTTGCCGGATATATCATGCTGTGGTCGATATATTGGGCGTTCAAACTCGTGACGCGAAGGGAAGGCATGGGTTATGGCGATTTCAAACTGCTCGCCGCCATCGGTGCATGGCTGGGCTGGCAAATGCTTCCGCTCGTAATTCTGTTTTCCTCGATTGCCGGCACCGCGGTAGGAGTTTTTTTGATGGCGGTCGCCAAACGTGGGCGGTATGAGCCCATCCCTTTCGGCCCATATCTGGCTGGCAGCGGCTTAGCGGCGCTGCTCTGGGGTCGCCAGCTTAATCAGGTTTACTGGAATTTATTTTAAGGAACCTCTGAATATGTCTTCACGGGGCGCGACAACTGCTTTGCGGGATGGGGTGCGCGAAAGGCGACGAAGCGAATGGTGCGACCGCGAAGGGCGGAGCAGTATCTTCCGAAGGAAGATGCGACCCCGCAGCGGGATGCACGCCTCATCAATCCACAGTTGCGGTCGTCGCGTCCCGCCGCTGCCCGATCCCGCTTCGCGGGCCCCTCGTGCAACGCTCTGGGGGTGCGCCTTCGCTAGAAGCCTGACAAAGCAAACCGCCCGCAAAGCTGTTGTCCCAATGGGTTGCGTTAAAATCGAGCGCGACCGCGCAGGCTGGAACCAGTGATCGTCCCGATTTTAATAGCAACGCGCTTCGCGAAGACTTATTCAGAGGTTCCTAGATGTCCCTGATAATCGGCTTAACCGGGGGAATCGGCAGCGGTAAGACGACTGTTGCAACGTTTTTTACAGATTTAGGCGTGGATGTTGTGGATACCGACGCTATTGCACACGAGCTTACCCAGCCCCGTGGCGTTGCAATTACCGCCATTCGGCAAGTTTTTGGGGAAAAATACATAACGGATGAGGGTGCTC
>DATJHX010000248.1:0-5454 GCA_035493655.1 Nitrosospira sp. | reverse complement strand
CCGCAACGCCTACCTTCTCCAGCAGATACTCGCTCAGGGCGATATCACTCGATTCTTTTAGCAATCCTCCCGCGCGCAGCCTTGCGATGGCTTCCCGCGTCTCGGCAAAAGCATAAAAAGCGCCCCCCGACAGCAGACATTTCACGCCCGGTATAGCGTTGAGTGCATCGGTTACAAATTGGTTGCGTTCTTTGAAGGCAGCCACCATCGGCGCAATGCACGATTGATCGCCGTTTAGTGCCGCTTCCGCGGCAACCTGTGAAATGGAAGTCGGGTTGGAGGTACTTTGGGACTGGATATTCTCCATAGCGGTAACAATATGCGCCGGACCGCCGCAGTAACCGATGCGCCAACCGGTCATTGCATACGCCTTGGAGACTCCGTTAAGAACCATCGTACGCGAATAGAGGTCAGGACACGCATTGAGAATATTGGCAAACTTCTTGCCGGAAAGCAGAATATGCTCATACATATCATCGGTGGCAACCAGAACATTCGGATACCTGAGCAGAACTTCACCCAGCGCCTTGAGCTCGTTGAATGTATAAACGGCGCCTGAAGGGTTACTGGGACTATTGATGACGAACATCCGGGTTCGGGGGGTAATAGCCTTTTCCAGTTGCGCCGCAGTTATTTTGAAATTCTGTTCGATACCGGCCTCAACAATCACGGGCTTGCCTTCCGCAATCAGAACAATATCGGGATAGGAAACCCAGTAGGGGGCGGGTATGATGACTTCATCACCAGGATTGATGATGGACAGAGTTAGATTAAAGAAGCTTTGCTTGCCTCCACATGAAACCAGGATCTGCTTTGCAGTGTAGTCAAATCCATTTTCGCGTTTGAATTTGGCAATAATTGCATTCTTGAGGCTGGGGGTGCCTCCTACCGCCGTATACTTTGTGAACCCCTTGTTAATGGCGGCTATGGCCGCATCCTTGATATGCTGTGGCGTATCGAAATCCGGCTCGCCCGCGCCCAGCCCGATGATATCCTTGCCCTCAGTCTTCAGCCTGGCCGCCCGGGCAGTAACCGCCAGGGTAGGGGAAGGCTTGATGGCCTGAACGCGACTTGAGAGTTCCACGATGAATGTCCTTAATCTGATACGGGCCTTGCTTGCATGATAAAATCAGCCCGGAGAAATGATTTTAGAGAAGGTTTTAGAGACCTTAAATTATTGAGCCCGCGATTATACCCGTGATCGTTACCTTCCCCAATAGTCCCTACAAGCTGCATCAGTTGTTCGAGCCTGCCGGCGATCAGCCCGAAGCAATCGAGAAACTGGTGGAAGGAATGAAGGATGGCCTCGCATTCCAGACCTTGCTTGGCGTGACCGGTTCCGGCAAGACTTTCACCATGGCGCATGTGATTGCGCGGCTGGCACGGCCAGCGATTATCATGGCGCCCAACAAGACGCTGGCGGCTCAGCTTTATGCTGAAATGCGTGAATTCTTTCCCGAAAACGCCGTTGAGTATTTTGTATCGTATTACGATTACTATCAGCCGGAAGCCTATGTACCTTCCCGCGATCTGTTCATCGAGAAAGATTCGAGCATCAACGAGCATATCGAACAAATGCGGCTGTCAGCGACCAAATCCCTACTTGAGCGGGACGATGCCATAATCGTTGCGACTGTTTCCTGCATTTACGGCATAGGCGATCCAGTGGATTACCACGGGATGATCCTGCATTTGCGTGAGCATGAAAAAATTACGCAGCGAGCAGCGATACAACGCCTCGTCGAGATGCAATATGAGCGCAATGAATTTGAATTTGCCCGCGGGACTTTCAGGGTCAGGGGAGAGGTACTCGACATATTTCCCGCGGAAAGCTCTGAAACGGCGGTACGGGTATCGCTATTTGATGATGAAGTGGAAAGCATGACGCTGTTTGATCCGCTGACCGGCCGCACGTTGAAAAAAGTGTCCCGGTATACAGTTTATCCTTCCAGCCATTACGTGACGCCCCGGAGCACTACCTTGCGCGCGATTGAAACAATCAAGGCAGAACTGAGAGAGCGCATTGCTTTTTTCCAACAGCACAACAAGCTGGTAGAACTGCAACGCGTGGAGCAACGCACCCATTTTGATCTTGAAATGCTCAACGAACTGGGTTTTTGTAAAGGTATCGAGAACTATTCGCGTCATTTGTCCGGGAAAAAACCGGGGGAGCCGCCGCCGACCCTGATGGATTACCTGCCGCGTAATACACTGATGGTCATCGATGAGAGCCATGTAACTGTTCCCCAAGTCGGCGGGATGTACAAGGGCGATCGTTCCCGCAAGGAAAATCTGGTGGAATATGGCTTCCGACTGCCATCAGCGCTGGACAATCGCCCGCTGCGGTTCGACGAATTCAGAAAAATGATACCGCAGACCGTGTTCGTTTCGGCAACACCTGCGGAGTTTGAGAGGGTCCACAGTGGACAGGTCGTAGAGCAACTGGTGCGGCCGACCGGACTGGTAGATCCACAGATCGAGGTGCGTCCGGCGGCAACTCAGGTGGACGATCTCATGTCGGAAGTCAATCTTCGAACGACTCGGAATGAACGCGTCCTGGTTACGACTTTGACCAAACGCATGGCCGAAGACCTGACCGACTATTTTTCAGACCACGGAATCAAGGTCCGCTATCTTCACTCGGACATAGATACTGTGGAAAGGGTTGAAATCATTCGCGATCTACGATTAGGCAAATTTGACGTGCTTGTAGGAATCAATCTGCTGCGTGAAGGACTCGATATTCCCGAAGTCTCCCTGGTTGCCATACTGGACGCCGACAAGGAGGGATTCCTGCGTTCCGAGCGCTCGCTGATTCAAACCATAGGTCGCGCTGCGCGGCATATTAACGGCACTGCGCTTTTATATGCGGACAGAATAACCCAGTCCATGCGCCTTGCAATGGGAGAAACCGAGCGTAGGCGTAACAAACAGATTTTATTCAATCAGGAACATTGCATTACCCCCAGAAGTGTCCACAAACGCATCAAGGATTTAATAGACGGTGTCTATAATATGGAGACGGCGCAGCAGCAACTCAAGGCTGCCCAGGTGCAGGCGCGCTACGACGCCATGACTGAAGTTCAGTTGGCGAAAGAGATCAGATCAATCGAAAAGCAGATGCTCGACGCCGCGAAGAATCTTGAGTTTGAAAAAGCAGCGGAGTATCGAGATGAAGTAAAGAGATTAAAAAACAAGCTGTTCGTAGGATTTGTTGAACCTGAATCTGAGATAGATCAGAAAAAACCTTTTAAATTGAGAAAAACAAATAGAGTGTAAAAACAGAAGATTAAGGAAAACTGTTAAATATGTTTCTAATTCTTCCTGTCGCTCAAAATAAATCCCCGGTTGGTCGCAATTCGAAATTGGCAGAAAAGGATTCGCGCCAGTCTCGTTGATTTAAAATCCTGCGCTGCCACTGTTTAAGCGACGCCCCTCCGGAGGGAGGCCACCCCGGCCAAACCGGCCAGCTCCAGCGTCACGGATGGGAGGAGAATTAATTAAGGACAGTTGCCGAGTTTACAAAAATAATCTGATCAAAAGTGCGGTTCAGCGTTTTACTATTGAAGTTTTTCATGACAAGACTTTGATCAAAACGAACGCGATCGCCAACTTTCACTTTAGTTGTCGGGGCAGCGATCCAGAAACGTTTTTCAGTATTGGCAAGCTCCATGTACGTATAACCCGGTGCATCGAGCGTGGCAAGAACTTTTCCCTCGTTATTTGGTGTGCCTGCCGTTGCGCTCGATACACCCGCGCCTGCCTTTTCGGCAAGTACATGAACGGGGCTTAATAAGGCTAATACAGCAGAGAAAATAACTGTCACGTAAGATATTTTCAAAACTTTCTCCGTAATTAGTTTATCTGACAGACGGCATGATACACCTCAATTCCTGGAGCTCCAATAAAATCGGATTCGCTATTCCTCAACGTTTTCCTGTCCATGGGTCGGCTTGTGGCTCGAGCCGGGATGAGGAAGAAGAGGTTCCCGGACTGTTGCGCGGATCAAACATAAGAAGAGAGGGGATCGAGCCATCCAGAGCCGTCGATGAACCCGGCATTGAACGCGGCATTACTCTAACACCTGGGCCCAACAGGTCGGAAGACTCTTCCGCCGGTTGATCCAGTTGCCGTTGGATTCTGCTGGTGGCGCTGACTCCGGCGACGTCTCCACGGCCATTTTTCTTCATACAACTCGTAGCGCTTTCTTCCGCGCTCCTTCCAGCCCTTTGTTCCGCAGCTTCACAGGCCAGCGTCTGGTAGATGGGCATATATTTAGCAGCCTCCTGGTACTGACCCGTATCCATTAGTTTTTTTACATGAAGCTGCGCGTCTCGAAATTTGCTTTGAGCGTCCGGTTCCTTATATATGGGAGATGTATCTACCGCTTGGGCAGTGGCCGCAGCCAATACCATGAAAATAGCCAGAACTATAAATTTCATGTCTTCTCCTTTTATCTGTTGGGAGATATGAGAATTATAGATTGACGTTTGCAGAAAAAAAATAGGTGATAACAGTCAGGCAAACATACAATGCATAGTGTTCACATCCGGTTCACGCCCGGTTCACATCCCGCTCACATTCACCATCAACCCACCTATCCGCCAGGTATTGATATGGATTAGCCAGGAAGGTTCCGTATGCGAATGACGAGCATAAAAAGGCCCGGCAAGGAGTAGTTGGCCTGTGCCGGGCCAGTGACGTCCACCACAAGAGGGAGAAAAAGCAGACGCCTGAGAATATTCTCCCGAATCGGCTAAACGTACTCTGTACCCAAGCGCACATAAGGCAAGATTTATTGTAAAAAGTATATAAACAAGTAAGAGGGGCTTTATCATTAATTTGCGCATAATGTATATTATGTTAAATAGACAGGATTATGCCCTCAGTCAACCGGAAAGCAGCTCCACCTGATCCTTCATTCCTTCTTCTCTTCCATATATGGAGGCCACTTCGCAAAAGCGAGCACCCAAAGAAGTACCAGAATGCCCCCGGGAACGAGCGCGAGCAGCGCCCATGCGGGCTTGAAACCCGTCCGCTTGATGATCCTCCAGAATGGCACCACGAAAAGGACTGCGACTGCTATCAGCCATTGTACGATTTCAAGTTCATTCATATTTTCACTCATATATACTCCGGGCTAAGAAAATCCCACGCGGGCGCAACGGCGGCTTTGCAGGATGGATGGGCGAAAGGCATTCCCTAAGCTTTCCGGTAACGAGTCCCCGAATACTGGCCTCGCTATCACGTAATCCTACTGAACGAGAAAATGATCCGGTCGCGCCTTATTTCCAGGATAATTGAGGTTTGACCTATTGCGAGAATCAATTTTTCCATGCATCTCTCAATTGTGATTCCGGCTTTTAATGAAGAACGCCTGATCGGACAGTGTCTGCAATCTATTTCTACATCACTCACTGCAAATTATAAGCCTGGGTTTACTTCCGAAACCAT
>DATJHX010000247.1:0-4551 GCA_035493655.1 Nitrosospira sp. | reverse complement strand
GACTGGTGAGTTCTTACACTCTAGGCGGCTTTATACATATTCTTCTGGTAATCGCTATAGTAATGATCCTTCTCAGAATCATCAGCGGACAGAAGCCTTTGTAATTCGTGTTGCGCTATGGCCGGGTTTTTGAAGGAGATTGACATGCAGAAAATCAGTGAAGTGATGAGTACCGATGTACAGACCATCAGTCCGGATGCTTCGATCGAGGAAGCCGCGCAGGAAATGCGGGATGGCGACTTCGGTCTGCTGCCCGTAGGCGAAGAAGAGCAATTGTTAGGTGTTATTACCGACCGGGATATCACGGTCAGGGCGGTTGCCGAGGGCAAGGACCCAGGCACGCCGGTTCGCGATATCATGTCGGAGGGCGTCATATGGGCTCACGAGGATGATTCGGTGGAAGATGCGGCACGGGTCATGAGCGACCATCAGATTCGGCGATTGCCGATCGTGGATGGTGACCAGCGGTTGGTGGGAATCGTGTCCCTGGGCGATTTTGCCGTCGACAGTTCGGATATCGGACCGGTGGTTGAAGCGCTTTCCGATATCTCGAGCCCTGCCTGAGTTCCTCCGCCCTGGGCTTCACTCCCACTCGATCGTCGCGGGTGGTTTTCCCGAGATATCGTAGACCACCCGGTTGATACCGCGTACTTCGTTCACGATCCGGTTGGAAATTTTTGCCAGAAGAGTGTAGGGGAGTTCCGCCCAGTGCGCGGTCATGAAGTCTTCGGTCTGTACAGCCCTCAGTGCTATAACATAATCATAAGTGCGCCCATCTCCCATTACCCCGACCGTTTTTACCGGAAGGAAGACGGCGAAAGCCTGGGAGATTTTCTCGTACCAGCCAGAGATGCGCAGTTCCTCGGTGAAAATGGAGTCCGCCCGTCGCAATAACTCGGCATATTCGTGCTTTACCTCGCCGAGAATACGAACACCCAGGCCCGGACCCGGGAACGGGTGGCGGAAGACCAGATCATGAGGCAGGCCTAATGCCAGCCCGAGTTCCCGCACCTCATCCTTGAACAATTCGCGCAAGGGCTCAAGTAGATTTAAATGCAGCGTATCGGGCAGACCACCCACGTTATGGTGTGATTTGATCGCCTGGGCTTTTTTTGTTTTACTGCCCGCGGATTCGATCACGTCGGGATAGATTGTTCCTTGGGCAAGCCAGCGGGCGTTGGCAATTCTGCCTGCTTCACGCTGAAAAACTTCAACGAATTCGCGACCGATAATACGTCGCTTGGTTTCCGGATCCGATACTCCTTGCAGTTGTTCGAGAAACGCCTTGCTTGCATCGACGTGGATGACCTTGACGCCCAGACTTCTGCTGAAGGTATCCATCACCTGTTTTGCTTCGCCGAGCCGGAGCAGGCCATTGTCAACAAATACGCAGGTAAGCTGTATTCCAATGGCGCGATGAATGAGCGCCGCAGCCACTGATGAATCCACACCCCCGGAAAGGCCCAGGATGACCTTATCCGTACCCACCTCGGACTGGATTCTACCAATCGCTTCTTCCATATAACCGGGCATGTTCCAGTCATAGCCCGCGCCGCAAATTTCATGCACGAACCGCTCGATAATGGCCTTGCCTTGCAGAGTATGAGTAACTTCCGGATGGAACTGTATTCCGTAGAATTTCCGCACCTCATCCACCATTCCTGCTATCGGTGTGGCGGCATTGTGCAGCATGACGTGAAATCCCGGGGGTAGAGCAGTTACCGAGTCGCCATGGCTCATCCATACGTCGAGAATTCCTTTCCCCTCCCCATCAATACGGTCGTGGATGTCCCGTAAAAGGCTGCTTTGATCTTTAGTCGCCACTTCGGCGTAACCGAACTCACGCTTCTCGGCATTTTCCACGGAACCGCCCAGTTGAGCAGCCATTGTCTGCATGCCATAGCAAATGCCCAGCGCGGGGATGCCCAGTTCAAAAACGATCTGCGGGGCGCGCGGTGTTTCCTCCTGTGCAACAGAGGCGGGGCCGCCTGAAAGGATAATGCCAATGGGAGCGAACGCTTCGATAAAGCTTGCATCGACATCACAGGGATGTATTTCGCAATAAACGTTTGTTTCCCGGACGCGGCGTGCAATGAGTTGGGTATATTGTGAACCGAAGTCGAGGATGAGTATTTTTTGATGCATAGGCTTGAGCCTCGGGAAGGGCCGGAGGATTGAAAATTAAGCTAGTGAATAAACTGGACCGCAGTTTTGAGCTCGGTCGCGGATCGGCTGTGCACGAGTTCCAGCCTGGAGGATGGCGACGTTGAAAATTGTTATGGGAAAGATTTCCGTCTGACCGCGCGGTGCGGGCTACACCCCCCACACCTACTCAACGTGGTAGTTCGGCGCTTCCTTTGTTATCTGCACGTTATGGACATGGGATTCCCGGATTCCGGCTGAGGTAATTTCGATAAACTCGGCTTTGGCGTGCATGTCGTCAATTGTTTCACACCCGAGATATCCCATACCTGAACGCAGTCCGCCTATGAGCTGATGGATGACTGCAATAACGCTGCCTTTAAAAGGTACGCGGCCTTCCACACCCTCGGGCACCAGCTTCTTGGTGTCTGACTCGGGCTGCTGAAAATAGCGGTCACTCGAACCTTGCTGCATGGCTGAGAGCGAGCCCATGCCCCGGTATGTTTTATAGGAGCGTCCCTGGAAAAGCTCAATTTCCCCCGGTGATTCCTCGGTTCCTGCAAACAGACCGCCCAACATGACAGATGTTGCCCCTGCGGCGATAGCCTTGGCGATATCCCCTGAATAGCGAACGCCGCCATCGGCAATCAGAGGCACTCCCGTGCCAGCCAGTGCGTCGGACACATTCTTGATTGCTGTAATTTGGGGCACGCCCACTCCCGCGACCATTCGTGTGGTGCAGATTGAGCCCGGGCCTATGCCCACCTTGACGGCATCGGCCCCCTGATCCACCAGCGCCCTGGCGGCGGCTGCAGTTGCGATGTTGCCCCCAATGACCTGAACGTTGGGGAATCGTTTCCTTACCCACCCCACACGATCAAGTACACTCTGGGAATGACCATGGGCAGTATCTACCACGATCACATCCACGCCTGCTTCCACCAGTGCTTCCGCCCGTTCGTCGCTGCCTTCGCCCACCCCGATAGCCGCCCCAACCCGAAGCCGGCCCTGTTCGTCCTTGCATGCATTCGGGTGTTCGGATGTCTTGATGATATCCTTAACCGTAATCAGGCCACGCAGCTCGAAATCGCTGTTGACCACCAGAACCCGCTCCAGCCGGTATCTGTGCAGCAACGCCATCGCTTCTTCCCGCGTGGCGCCCTCGCTTACCGTCACCAGCCGGTCTTTCAGCGTCATGATATTTTTGATTGGTTGATCCAGATTGGTTTCGAAGCGAAGGTCGCGATTGGTGACGATACCAACGACTTTCGAGCCTTCCACCACCGGTAATCCCGATATTTTATATGTCCGGATGAGATTGAGAACCTCGCGAACCGTCATTTCCGGGGGAATGGTGATCGGGTCTTTTACGACGCCGCTTTCGAACCGCTTGACGCTGGCGACCTGGGCCGCCTGAAACTCTACTGGCATATTCTTGTGAACGATGCCAATGCCGCCTTCCTGAGCCAGAGCAATGGCAAGCCGCGCTTCAGTAACGGTATCCATAGCGGCGGACACAAGAGGGATATTAAGGGCGATCTTGCGGGTGAGCCGGGTTGCCAGATTTACATTACGCGGTAAAACTCCAGAGTGGGCGGGAAGCAGTAAGACATCGTCAAAGGTTAGAGCTTTCTCAACCAATCGCATGATTTTGTCCTTCACAAACCGGCATTATAGCGAAACCTGGGTATATGGGAAATTGTGCAGCTTTGAGAGATCATTCAGGCATATGCTCTGGCGCTTCATAAGGGGGCACTAGGACCGATTCGGCGGTTTTGACGCTGCTCTGAAGTTTGGCACGTTTTCTGCGGTTGTCCTTTGGGTCAAGAGCCAACGGACGATAGATCTCCACACGATCTCCATCGCGCAGGGCTGTGTCTCCCCTGACCAGCTTGCCGAATATGCCCAGCTTGTTTCGCGAAAGATCGATTTCCGGAAACAGGCGGCTGATTTCCGAGAATCTTACAGCCTGCTCCGCTGTCGTTCCCGAAGGGAGGCTCAATTGAAGTATGGTCTGATGCTCCGGCAATGCGTAAACCACCTCAATTTTAATAGCCCGGTCAAGAGTCTCCATAGACGTCTTCCGCCCGCTGGATGAATGCTTCCACAAAACTGTTGGCGATCATAAAAAAAACCGGTCCCACCAGCTTCTCCAGGAATATGTGCGCGAATGTGTAGTGTAGGCGAAATTCGATCTTACAGGCGTTTTCCGCCAGAGGAACGAAGCGCCAGTGACCATCGAGGTTTTGAAAGGGTCCATTTACCAATGTCATCGTAATCAGTTCAGGAGGCTTTCGGATATTCTCGGTGGTAAAGCTGTGCTTGATGTGATGATAATCGATCAGGATCGTTGCATGAGTGATGCTTTCACTCTGTGGGATCACAGATGATCCGCCACACCAGGGCAGA
>DATJHX010000246.1:0-20210 GCA_035493655.1 Nitrosospira sp. | reverse complement strand
GAGGGATCCATTACTGACAACCAATGGGTAATATTGTGGTCAGCGGACATACGTATGATGCCAGCGACAAGCGCCAGGATAGGGTGAGGGAAACGCCGCTGTTTTTTTGTATCATCGCATTCTTCAATAACTATTCCGTTGATACCTCCCCCGCTTTCACCTCTGCGTCGATGAAACCGGCGTGGAATAAGCAAGCGCGATACTTCGGCTATATTATGCCGAGGTAGGGCGTTAATATCGAAAAGCCTTGGATCAAATTGGGTATGCTGCTCAATGGGAAATAATTTCGCCGGATTCAGGGGATCAGGAAGCACTAGGCGCGCAGTTCCAACAAAATCACCCGAAGGACGATGCTGAAGGAGAATATGGGATGAATGGTCGTCATAGCTGTCGCGTTCATACTTTTCAGGATAGCTTGATGCGTCAAATCCGGGCAGGCGCTGCTCAATGCAAAGCACCTGATAGCGCAAGTGAAACACTTCACGACGCAATCCCGGAGAATTGGCATCGATGATTTTAAAATATTCATGAAAGGCAGCCACTACATCGTTCATCAGAATGAGCTCAGGTAAATTTAATCTCTGCGGGTATCAATTCCCCGCCCCTTGGGGCGAAGGCTGGCTGAAAGCCAGCGGATTGTAAGAGCGTAGTTAATACCCCACTGCTTGCGGCGGGGCGCTTGATTAGAAATCGTCAGGTTATGAAATCAGCTCGTTGGCAATCGACTGTCCGTTGCATGCAACCTCTCCATTTGTGAGCTTTTTATTTCTGCCCCAATTGCACGGTCCCTGATAGAGGGCACTTGGCAGGGACTGTCAATGACCGGCTACAGGATAACTTATGCATGAACCCTTTCAGTCCAAGAGAAAGCAGGAGTTTACCCATGCGTTTGGGGAAATGGCCGAGCGCGCACTCTCGCATTCATGGAGAATTCAAAAAAATTGATTTGCGATATAAGGCAATAAAAATCGAGTTGGGAGAAGACTTGATACTTAACGGCGAGAATCTGTTTCACTTTATCTATCCCAGTACGCCTATATAAATCGGATTCACTTATTTTTGATTTTTTGGGATGATTATGACAAGTATGGCGATAGCCATGCATGCACAGCAGGTTGCTGCAAGCTCGAGCCTATGGACAGCTATAAGACCACGGATAGGATTTCGTGAGTAGCTGTAAGATTTTACAGCTTGGAATTATTAAAACTGGGCTCAGCCACCAATCACGGCGGGTTTGGAGAAGACAGGGAAGCGGGGTTTTGGCGAACGGTCATGCAAATTACATGGGATTCAGCTCTGCCATCTTCGCCACCTGCTGCGGGAATTATCTGAAGCTCGATAAGCTGGCTGCTATAATAATCGGAGCGTCTGATCTTGCCGTGCTAAAACCTGCAGAAACTTTTTAATGCAGAAGCCGCTGAATGCAAGATTGATGGGGTGTATTGAATGATGGTGCCCAGAAGAGGACTCGAACCTCCACAGTGTTGCCACCGCTAGGACCTGAACCTAGTGCGTCTACCAATTCCGCCATCTGGGCAATGGGGATAACTTGTCCGAACTTGTCTGGCATGGGGACAGAGGCGCAATTTTATAGGAAACCTTCGGTTTGTCAATTAAGAAGAAACACAATTCCCGCGAACTCGATCCTTACCTTCAGCGCGAGAAGGAGCGTTATAGCCATGCACTGCCGAGCCGCGAATTCATACTGCAAATTCTGAAAGAGCAGGGTATTCCGGTCAACGAGAAGGCGCTGCACGATCTGCTTCAAATCACCGAAGAAGAAAACCAGATTTTCGATCGCCGTCTTTCCGCAATGCTGCGCGAAGGCCAGATCATGCGTAATCGCAAGGGCGATATCTGTGTGGTCGAGAAGCTCGATCTTATCAAAGGCAGGGTTCAGGGGCATCCAGACGGCTTCGGCTTCCTGATCCCGGATGACGGTAGCCCCGATGTGTTTCTGAGCGCCAAGGAAATGCATAAGGTATTGCACGGCGATCACGTCATGGTGCGTGAAACGGGAGTGGATCGGCGTGGTCGCAGGGAGGGCGCTATTGTCGAAGTGCTTGAGCGTGGCGTAACGCAGTTGGTGGGAAGACTTCATGCAGATCATGGAATTCTGTTTGTGGAGGCGGAGAACAGGCGTATCAGCCAGGATATTCTGATACCCAGGGAAGAATCCATGGATGCCAGGGCGGGTCAGGTGGTAACGGTTGAAATCATTCAGCAACCGAGCAAGCACGCCCAGCCAATCGGTCGAATTATTGAAGTGGTTGGTGATTACACGGCTCCGGGGATGGAGATTGAAATCGCGCTGCGCAAGCATGACCTGCCGCATCAATTTCCCCCGGAGGTCGAAAAACTGTCGGCCAAACTCCCCGATTCCGTTCAAAAGAAAGACCTGAAAAAAAGGGAAGATCTCCGTGATCTGCCGCTTGTCACGATAGACGGAGAAACGGCGCGAGACTTCGATGACGCAGTATATTGCGAGCGCGACGGGAAGGGATACAAATTATATGTGGCAATTGCTGACGTCAGCCACTACGTGTGTCCTCTTGATGCGCTGGATAGGGAAGCATTCAGCCGTGGCAATTCGGTTTATTTTCCACGGCGCGTTATCCCGATGTTGCCGGAAGTGCTTTCCAACGGGTTGTGTTCACTTAACCCGCAAGTGGACCGTTTATGCATGGTATGCGAGATGAATCTCGATGACGCGGGTAATTTCCGGGATTACCGGTTTTTTCCCGCAGTGATGCACTCCCGGGCCCGGCTTACCTATACCAAGGTGGCCGCCATGCTGGGCAATTCCAAAGGTGAGGAAGCCAGGCAATACGAAACCCTTCTCCCTCATATCCAGCTTCTTTACAAATTGTTCAAGGTATTGCTGAAAGTCAGAAAGAAGCGCGGAGCGATCGATTTCGAGACCGTCGAGACCCAGATGATTTTCAACGATCAGGGAAAAATCGAGCGCATCCTTCCGGTAAAGCGCAACGACGCCCATCGCTTGATCGAGGAATGCATGCTGGCGGCCAACGTATGCGCATCGGACTTCTTGCAGAAGAATAAACAACCCACGCTCTATCGCATCCATGAAGGGCCTACACCGGACAAGCTGGTTGCCTTGCGCGATTTTCTGAAGGAGTTCGGCGTGCAGTTGGGCGGGGGAAGCCAACCCAGCGCCAAGGATTACGCCAGGACGCTGACCAAAATCCTGGACAGGCCCGATGCGCAACTGTTGCAGACGGTCATGCTGCGATCCTTGAGCCAGGCGGTTTACAGTCCTGATAACGTCGGCCATTTCGG
Source organism: Nitrosospira sp. (assembly GCA_035493655.1). Lineage (GTDB taxonomy): Bacteria > Pseudomonadota > Gammaproteobacteria > Burkholderiales > Nitrosomonadaceae > Nitrosospira. The sequence goes on along the minus strand of DATJHX010000246.1, from coordinate 16,910 downwards.
GCTTGCCTATGAATCCTATACCCATTTCACATCCCCTATCAGGCGTTACCCGGATCTGCTGGTTCACCGGGCAATCAAGGCGGTGTTAAACAGTAAAGAATATTCCCCGGGCAACTGGCATGAGCTGGGGGCGCACTGTTCACAAACGGAGCGCCGAGCGGATGATGCCAGTCGCGATGTGGAATCCTGGCTCAAATGCTATTACATGCAGGACAAAATCGGCGAAGATTTCGATGGCGTTATCAGCGGCGTAACCGGTTTCGGACTTTTTGTGGCCCTGGATGGGATTTACGTGGAGGGGTTGGTACATATCTCGGAGTTGCCCAGCGATTATTTCCACTTCGATGCTGGCAAGCACATGCTGCTGGGTGAGCGCAGCGGCAGGCGGTATCGTCTCGGCGACCGAATCAGAGTCAAGCTGGTGCGGGTCAATCTGGAAGCCAGCAAGATCGATTTCGTGTTGGCGACGAATTAGACAGCACGCTTAGTCAGAATGTCTGGTAATCGCCTTATATTCGGGTTCCATGCTGTCGTGAGCCGCTTGCGGCAGAATCCGGCAAGCATCAAGGAGATTTTTCTCGATGCTGCCCGCTACGACCAGCGTGCACGCGACTTGTCGAAACTTGCTGAAGCGCAGGGCGTTCGCCTGATCTCCTGTGATAGTGCAAGGCTTGCGGGTATGGCTGGTGAAGCGCGCCACCAAGGCGTAGCAGCAAACATCGATCCGTCCCGCAGCTATATTGATATAGAGGATGTACTCGATACACTTACTGAGCCGGCGCTGCTCCTGATATTGGACGGAATACAGGACCCGCACAATCTGGGTGCATGCTTGCGAGTGGCGGATGCTTTTGGCGTTCATGCCGTAGTCGCGCCAAAGGATCGTGCCGTTGGGCTTACCGCTACGGTACATAAAGTCGCGAGTGGCGCCGCTGATGCGGTGCCATATATTTCCGTCACCAACCTGGCTCGCACCCTGCGGGAACTGAAGCTGCGCGGTGTGTCGATAATCGGGACCGCCGCTGATGCGGATAGTGATCTTTATTCTGTCGGGCTCGAGGGGCCGATCGCCTGGGTGCTGGGTGCGGAGGAGAAAGGCATGCGGCGGCTGACCCGCGAGACGTGCGACCAACTTGTGTCCATTCCGATGCTGGGTAGCGTGGAAAATCTGAATGTTTCGGTGAGCGCCGGCATATGCCTGTTTGAAACGCGGCGGCAACGGTCCGCGTCTGGCAAAACCTAGGACGCAAGGGGGATTAAGGGAGATCTATCGCAGGCGATGCTGGGCCTCACCTCAGCTAATTTTTAGGCCCTTCTCTTACATAATAGAGGGGTAGGGAGGGGAATACACGAATCATGCCCTGGCCCTCTCCCACGAGTGGGAGAGGGCATTCTCATGTGGCTCGTCGCGATCCCGGCTGTTCTGGTCTCTGTCTAACGAGTGCCCACAGTAGAGAGGAAATCCATAATGCTGCTGCAGATGCTGATCCCAACCAGGGTCGTGCAGTGTGGGTCTTGTTCATGAATCTCCAGGAAGCGGGCAGCCACTTCATTGCAACGCTGATTGATATTTCCGCCCCGGTTCAGTATGATACCGACCTCTTCAATCCCGATCCAGCGACTGGGCGAGTGGCGTCAGCAGCCAACTGCCGGTTCAGGTTCAACCCTTGCCTCACCGCGCGCATAGCGGGAGGCCCTACCCATAAGGAAAACAGCATGCGACATTACGAAATTGTTTTTATTGTCCATCCTGATCAAAGCGAGCAGGTGCCCGCGATGATCGAACGATACCGCAGTATCGTGACCGCAAGGAACGGTCGGATTCATCGTCTGGAAGACTGGGGGCGTCGCCAGTTGACCTATCTGATCCAGAAGGTCCACAAGGCACATTATGTGCTGATAAACATCGAGTGCGATCAGGAAACCCTGGATGAGCTTGATCACGCTTTCAAGTTCAACGATGCGATATTACGTCATCTGACCGTCAAGATGGATGGGCCGGTGACAGGGCCTTCCCCCATGATGCGCGACGAAAAGCCCAAGCCGGCCACGCCACCGGGGGAGGATCTGAGGGAAACCACACTCGCAATAGGCCAGACCAAGTAATTGAGCTGCAACGAGACCGCGATTTGCGGCAAAATTGTCGAAATCGGGGGCCTGCGATATACACCGGCGGGAATTGCAGTAACAGAATTCAAAATCAGTCATGTATCACGTCAGATTGAAGCGGGCAAGCCGCGTCAGATCGAATGTGAAATCGCTGCGGTGGCACTGGGACAAATGGCTGAAACGGTTTCCGGAATAAGGACTGGCTCGGCAGTGAGGCTGGTCGGTTTTCTGGCCAGAAAAAGCCGCATGAGCATGCAATTGGTATTGCACGTGAGCAATATTGATTCCATTTGATAAATTTATTCAAGAGGTAAGAGGAGGTAAAGGATTATGGCTCGTTTTATTTCAAAGCGGAAAGACATCAAGGACAAGGAGAAGGACAAGAAGCTCGGCCGTCCTTTGTTTAAACGCAGAAAATTCTGCCGCTTTACTGCAGAAGGTATCAAGACAGTGGATTACAAAGATGTCGATTTGCTGAAAGATTTCATCAATGAAAATGGAAAAATCATTCCGGCTCGCATTACCGGCACTAAATCGCGTTATCAGCGCCAACTGGGTGTTGCGGTTGAACGTGCGCGTTTTCTCGCATTGCTCCCTTATACAGACTTACACTGAGGAGCAATAAATGCAGATTATATTGATGGAAAAAGTTGTCAATCTGGGCCAGCTCGGTGACGTAGTCAAGGTAAGAAACGGTTACGCGCGAAACTTCCTGATTCCGAAGGGAAAGGCAAAACGGGCAACGCAGGCGGCCATAGCCGAGTTCGAGGCGAAGCGGGCGGAATTGGAAAAAACCCAGGCGGATGTTCTCGCGGCGGCCCAGGCTCTGTCGGTCAAGCTGGACGGATTGATGGTACAAATCAGTCAGAAAGCGGGGGTGGATGGCAAACTATTCGGTTCCGTCACTAACGCCGATATTGAGGAAGCGCTGAAAGCCCAGGGTTTTGACATCGAGCGGGCAATGATACGCATGCCGCAAGGATCGCTTAAGCAGGTGGGGGACTATCCGGTTGCCATCGCACTGCATAGTGACGTTGTTGCACATATCGTCGTGTCAGTTCTGGGAGAAGCCGCTTCCTGAACGCTTTTTCGATTCAACCCAGGCAAAAGGGCTGTTTGTTGTTGACAGCCCTTTTTTAATTTTTAAACCACAATGCGAATGGTAGAATCTGTCCGATTCTGACTTCTTACAAGCGCCACCTAGAGCCCATGGCTCAATTCCTCACCGCAACCAGCAGCGATCCGTTGCTTGAATCCTATAAAATGCCGCCGCACTCCGTTGAAGCGGAGCAGTCTGTGCTGGGCGGATTGTTGCTGGACAATCATGCCTGGGATAAGGTGGCCGACGTCATCACTGAGGATGATTTTTACCGGCAGGATCATCGGCTTATTTATCGCCATATCTGCAAGCTGGTTGAACATAGCAAACCAGCAGACGTGGTAACTGTAGCCGAATCGCTCGAAATATCGGCCGAACTGCAGAATGTTGGAGGACTTGCCTATATCGGGATAATGGCCCAAAACACCCCATCCGCGGCAAATATCCGGCGATATGCGGAAATCGTGCGCGAACGGTCGGTCATGCGAAGGCTTGCTCAGGTCGGCTCAGAGATTTCTGATTCCGCATATACCCCCGCAGGACGTTCCGCCGCGGATCTGCTGGATGAAGCCGAAGCCAAAGTTTTCGAAATTGCCGAGGCCGGGGCACGGGGAAAGCAAGGCTTTATCGATATCCAGCCGCTCCTGAAGCAAGTCGTCGAGCGCATCGAGACACTGTACAACCAGGACAACCCAAGCGACGTAACCGGAATTGCCACTGGCTTTCCTGACCTCGATCAGAAAACGTCTGGCTTTCAGCCGGGGGATCTGGTCATTATCGCCGGCAGGCCGTCCATGGGCAAGACGGCGTTTTCGCTGAATATAGCCGAGCATGTGGCACTCATATTGCAAAAGCCGGTCGCAGTATTCAGTATGGAAATGGGTGGAGCGCAGTTGGCCATGCGTATGCTGGGCTCGGTGGGCCGCCTGGATCAGCACAAGGTCCGTACCGGTCGTTTACAGGACGAGGATTGGTCCAAGCTCACTCATGCCTTGGGCAAGCTCAGCGACGCGCCTCTTTTCATAGACGAAAGTGCGGCATTGAATGCGCTGGAATTGCGGGCGCGGGCGCGACGGCTGCATCGCCAGCGCGGCGAACTGGGACTGATCGTAGTGGATTATTTGCAGCTTATGTCAGCCAGTGGCCAGGGAGAAAACCGGGCAACCGAAATCTCGGAGATTTCACGTTCGCTAAAAAGCCTGGCGAAAGAATTGCATGTTCCAGTGGTCGCGTTATCCCAGTTGAACCGGAGTCTGGAGCAACGCCCGAACAAGCGGCCGGTCATGTCCGATTTGCGGGAATCCGGTGCCATCGAACAGGATGCGGATCTGATTCTTTTTATCTACCGGGATGAAGTCTACAATCCTGAGACACAAGACAAGGGAATTGCGGAAATCATCATAGGCAAACAACGTAACGGCCCCATCGGTAAGGTTGATCTGACTTTTCTGGGGGAGTACACCCGGTTCGAGAGTTACGCCAAGTCGGGACACTACTAGAGTAATCTAGGGTACCGGGATTTCTTAATACTACCTGGTGGCTTTTCGGCATCTACCCAGCCGTTGGCAGTCGCAGCCTCATCGTTATGCCATCTCAGCAGTCATAGCACCTCGGCGGCGTAGTCTGCCAGCCGGGAGCGCTCGCCGCGTTGCAATGTCACGTGTCCGCTGTGGTTCCACCCCTTGAAGCGGTCCACCACGTATGTCAAACCTGAACTTCCTTCAGACAAATAGGGAGTATCTATTTGGGCGATATTACCCAGGCAAACCACTTTGGTAGCGGGGCCGGCGCGGGTGATAAGTGTTTTCATCTGCTTGGGCGTAAGGTTTTGCGCCTCATCGATCACCAGGAATTTATTGATAAAAGTGCGTCCCCGCATAAAATTCAGTGACTTTATTTTAATGCGGGAACGGATCAGGTCGCGGGTCGCAGCGCGTCCCCACTCACCTGCCTCAGCGTCAGTCTTGTTCAGTACATCCAGATTGTCTTCCAAGGCGCCCATCCATGGCGTCATCTTTTCTTCTTCAGTGCCGGGTAAAAAACCGATGTCTTCGCCTACCGGGACCGTGACACGGGTCATGATGATTTCGGAATAGACCTTTTGTTCGAGGGTCTGCATCAGACCGGCCGCCAGCGTGAGCAAGGTCTTCCCTGTGCCCGCCTGACCCAATAACGTGACGAAATCGACTTCGGGATTCATCAGCAAATTCAGCGCGAAGTTCTGCTCGCGGTTGCGCGCGGTAATACCCCACACATTATTTTTTTGGTGACTGTAGTCCTTGAGTGTTTGCAGGACTGCCGTTTTGCCGCTACGCTCCTTGACCAGAGCATAGAACGGCTTGTCATGCTCCAGATAAACGAACTGATTGACGAGGAAATTCGCGCATAACGGGCCATGCACGCGATAAAAGGTGTATCCGGATGCCTGCCAGGATTCCATTTCCTTGCCGTGTTTATCCCAGAAATCGGCGGACAGTTCCTGTATTCCTGAAAAAAGAAGATCCGTGTCTTCGAGGACCTTATCGTTGAAATAATCCTCCGCTGCGAGCCCCAGCGCCCGAGCCTTGATACGCATGTTGATGTCTTTGGAAACCAGCGCGACGGTGCGGTTCGGGTACGTTTCGTGCAGGAACTTAACGACGCCGATGATCTGGTTGTCGGCACTGCCGCTTGCCAACCGCATGGGCAGGACACTGCTGATGGCCTGTGTCTGGAGGAACAGTCTTCCGGTGGCGTTTTTGTTGCCATGCGATTGGAGCGAGATTCCCTCGTCGATATCGCTTATTGCGCTGCTGATGATTTCATCGAGAAAACGGCTGGTCTGGCGCGCATTGCGCGCCACTTCCGACATCCCTTTCTTGTTGTTGTCGAGCTCTTCGAGCGTCACCATGGTGATGTAAACATCGTGCTCCTGAAAACGGAACAGGCTCGTGGGATCATGCATCAGGACATTGCTGTCCAGTACAAACAATTTAGGAGCGGTGCGCAAGCGGGTAACTGTCGACACGGAAGAGGCCGGGGAAGAAGCAGGCTTTCTAGACCCCACGTTGCTCTCTCGGCAGGGTTTTCACATACTCCAATACTTCCTGGACATGACCAGGTATCTTGACTCCACGCCATTCCCTGCGCAATATCCCTTGCGTGTCGAGCACGAAAGTGCTGCGCTCTATGCCTCGAACCTGCTTGCCGTACATATTTTTCATCTTCATGACGCCGAACAATTCACAGATGGATTCGTCGGTGTCGCTCAATAATTCGAAGGGAAAGTCCATTTTCATCTTGAATTTTTCATGCGATTTAACGTTGTCGCGTGAAATGCCAACGATATCGCAGTCGAATTGCGTGAACGCCTTGTATGCATCTCGAAAATCCTGGCCCTCAGTGGTACACCCGGGCGTATCGTCCTTCGGATAAAAATAAATGACCAGGTTTTTGCCGGCGGCAGCTGATAACCGGAAAGCCTTGTTATGCGTGGACGGAAGCTCAAAATCGGGCACAGGTTGGTTTAAAACGGGTTGGTTTAACATGGAAGAAAGCTCATTCATTTTAAGGATTTGAATGCCGAATTTTCATTTTGGATTAGCATGGCATAAAGTGAGGCGGGCGTAAAGGCGGAAGCCTTCAATGGCCAACTGGTAATGCCAACTGGTAAATATGCTAAGCAGATGAAATTTCACTTACCTGTTCTCGCACCGCATCAGCCCAGCAGTTGGGCGTTTCAAACAGGCGCACTTGTTCCAGTCTGAGGTGGTTTCCGTAGGTGTCCTGGTAGGCCGAGTCCAGTATCCGAAAGGCGGTAGACGCAAGATTTTCCGCGGTGGGCGGGTTGTCCAGCACGACTGTTTTATGATTTTCAAGAGATTGCAGGAATTGCAGTACAACGGCATCTTCCGAATATACCAGAAAGGCGTGATCCCATTTATCCACCAGCACAGTGCTGGCAATGCGTTTTACCTCTGAATAATCCATCACCATCCCTTGCTCGGCGACGCCTGTCTCGGTAATAATGTCACCTGACAAGGTAATTTCGATAGCGTAGCGATGGCCGTGCAGGTGACGGCATTTGCTGGTATGGGAAGGAATACGGTGGCCGGCATCGAATTCCAACCTGCGTGTGATTAACATCGACAATATTGTAACATTTGCGGAAAACTTCCAGACTACTGAATATCACTGACCACAGCCGTGACAGTGCGGGGATGACTTACATCTACCCCGTGGTGTCGCGGCGTGCTGGCGGCGTCTCCGTCGGGATCAATCTGAATCCCAATAACGCCTGCAACTGGCGCTGTATTTATTGCCAGGTTCCCGAACTTAAACGCGGCACAGCACCTGCGATCGATCTGATCAAGCTGGAAGCAGAGTTGCGGGCGTTTTTGCTGGAAATTCTGCACAGCGATTTCATGCATGCTCAGGTGGCGCCGGAAGCTAGGCGCATCAATGACATCGCACTATCTGGCAACGGCGAACCCACTAGCGCACGGGAATTTGAACAGGTGATTGAACTGATCGGAAATGTTAAGGCCGATTACGATTTGCCCATCGAGCTTAAGCTGGTACTGATTACCAACGGGAGCCTGATCGATCGGCCAGGTGTGCAGTCGGGATTGCGGCGAATGTCAGAGCTTAATGGTGAAGTCTGGTTCAAGCTGGACAGCGTTACCCGTGAGGGGAGGCAATTGATCAACAGTACGAGAATGAGCTTGCGGCAGATGCGGGAAAACCTGCGGTTGGCCGCATCGCTATGCCCTACCTGGCTGCAAACCTGTGTATTTCAAATAGACGGAGTGCCACCTGTTCAGGCGGAGTCCGACGCTTATCTGAAATTTTTAGAGGAATTTTTGCGAGAAGGCGTGCCCCTTAAGGGCGTGCTGCTATATGGACTTGCACGCCCCTCGATGCAACCGGAGGCGGCAAGGCTGACAAAGGTCAGTCCAGAGTGGATGGATGGATTTCAGGCACAAATCCAGGCTCTGGGGCTCCCCGTCAAACTCAATCCATGAATTAATCGTGGGAGTTAATCCCTGATCTGCCCCAGTCATATTCTTTCGTCCGCGTATATTCGTCCGCGCATGGTTTTGCAGCGTTATCATCAAGCCATCCGATAACATCGCTGCCCGCGGCCTGAATCGCCAGCATTATTTATTTTGTTTCGCCTGCTTCTTCAGAGTCTTGTATCGATCGGGATCCTGGCTTTTAAGCAGTGCGGCGACCATCAGGTCATCCTTTTTTATCTTAGTCAGGTCAACATGCTCGACATGCACAAGACGTACAAGCTCTCTCACTGGCCGGGGCATATTTCGCCCGCTCTCATAACGGGAGCCGCCGCTTTGGGTAACGCCGACCTTGCTCCAGAAGTCGTGCTGGTTAAGGCCAAGTTTGCGCCGAATTTCACGAGGATTTGATATTTCTTCAAAGAGTTTCATGAGTCAGGCTCTCAAAGTGAGTATGGTTGAGTTTATGGTTGGGGTTATGTTATAAGATTATTGCACGTACATAAATTTAATTTGTTTTATTATTCTATGCAAGTATTTTCAATATGAGGTGGGGGACTTTTGGCAAGTATTCCAAATGCGGGCAAGGGACTCTCGAAGAACTTTTGTCATGCCGGCTCCCAGGCGACCTGTTTATCATATTGCATAACTGGAAAACACTGCAGCACGCTTGATGCGGGCAAAGGCGCGGCTACCAGTATGCCCTTACCGGTATTCCTCCTGTATTCCTGCATTTTCACCTGATGATTATTGCCTGATTGCAGCGATTCGAATTCAGCTCAGCCAGGGTGCTGAACTACGCGCGAGCGCCGCTAATCTTTTTTAGAAGGTTATGTTCAGTGGTTTCCAAGTTTTTCTCATTAATGAGGTAGAATTACAGGTTAGGTTCCCTAACGTTCTTTTGGCCATCCGCATTCTCACGGCCAGCCTTTCCAGGAGCCAGGGGCAAGTCGATTCATTGTTCGGATCGTTTGCCTGCTTGAAGTCTATATTCTGAGTGTAGAAGAAAGTACCGGTAATCGTGACTCTTATTGTTCAGAAATACGGTGGTACATCGGTGGGCAGCACCGAGCGCATAAAAAATGTCGCTCGTCGCATAGCAAGATTTCAATCTCGTGGTCAGCAGATCGTGGTGGTGGTTTCCGCCATGAGCGGTGAAACGAATCGGCTGATTGCGCTTGCCAGGGAATTCCAGGTGCATCCCGCCCCGCGCGAGCTCGATGTCATGGTTTCAACAGGTGAACAGGTTTCTGTCGCTCTGCTGTCAATGGCACTGATGGATCTGGGTATCAAGGCGAAAAGTTATACAGGTCCGCAGGTGCGCATACTTACCGACAGTGCATATACCAAAGCACGTATCCTGAAAATTGATGAGGATAAAATACGTGCCGATCTCGAGGCCGGGTATGTGGTAGCGGTGGCGGGGTTTCAGGGCGTGGACGAGGTCGGCAACATTACAACCCTGGGCCGTGGTGGGTCCGATACGACCGCTGTGGCGTTGGCGGCTGCGCTTGGGGCCGATGAATGCCAGATTTATACCGACGTGGATGGCGTCTATACCACCGACCCGCGCATCGTGCCGGAAGCCCGCAAACTCTCGGCGATTACTTTCGAGGAAATGCTCGAAATGGCGAGCCTGGGTTCCAAGGTATTGCAAATCCGTTCGGTCGAATTCGCCGGAAAATATAAAGTTAAATTAAGAGTGTTGTCCAGTTTCGAAGAAGAAGGCCAAGGCACGCTTATTACTTTCGAGGAAGGGAACATGGAACGCGCGATCATTTCGGGTATCGCATTCAATCGTGACGAGGCCAAGATTACCGTACTGGGCGTGCCGGATCGCCCTGGCATTGCTTATCAGATTCTCGGCCCCGTAGCGGACGCCAACATCGATGTGGATATGATTATCCAGAATGTCGGCCATGACGGCATGACTGACTTTTCGTTTACCATCAATCGCAGCGAATTTGCGCGAACCACGGATATTCTGAAGAACCAGGTCCAACCGCATATTGGCGCACGCGGCGTGATCGGTGGCGATAGAATAGCCAAAGTATCCGTGGTCGGGGTAGGGATGCGTTCGCATGTCGGTATCGCCAGTAAGATGTTTCGCGCGCTGGCGGAAGAAGGCATCAATATTCAGATGATTTCCACTTCTGAGATAAAAATTTCAGTGGTAGTGGATGAGAAATACATGGAACTTGCGGTGCGGGTGTTGCACAAGATATTTGAACTGGATCAGGTATCCTGACGGTTCAGGATAGCGGAACGCATCGTTAGTCCCAAACAATCCCGGACGTTCATCGTTTGACCGGCAAAGGGTAAACCGCTATTCTAATGCGGCATTATGGAGAGATGGCCGAGTGGTCGAAGGCGCTCCCCTGCTAAGGGAGTATAGGCTCAAAAGGCTTATCGAGGGTTCGAATCCCTCTCTCTCCGCCATAACCTGAAACGTCGGAATACACCACGTTTCTGACGTTTGACTCGCAATCTTCTTTCAACCAATGATTGTCCGGTGGCTATCGCCGAGGCATCATTCGCGTAAACCACAGCTCAAATGCAGTCTGGTTGAGCCTGGCGGTGTCTGTCGAGCATGGCAGCAACCCTTTCAAAAGGAGAAGTCCATTGGAGTTCGCCTATCCCCGCCCCCAGATGCAGCGCTCGAATTGGACTTCACTCAATGGCATCTGGCGTTTTTGCTATGACGATGCGCGCGATTACGCGCAACCGAACCAAATAAAATCCTGGCCAATGAAAATCACGGTACCGTTTCCGCCTGAATCCAGGGCGAGCGGTATCGGTGACCGGGGCTTTCATCCCTGGTGCTGGTATCAGCGGGACTTTGATTACAAGCCCCTTTCTGGACGGATAATCCTGCGTTTCGGAGCGGTAGATTACAGCGCGAGGGTCTGGATAAACGGTTGCTTGGCCGTTACCCATGAGGGCGGTCACACGCCTTTCTGGGCTGATATCACCCACATGCTCGAGCCGTCGGGCAAGCAGACTGTGACAGTCCATGTGGAAGACGATCCTCATGAGCTGGCCAAGCCCCGCGGCAAGCAGGATTGGCAACTGGAGCCGCATGCCATCTGGTACCCCAGGACCACGGGAATCTGGCAGACAGTCTGGTTTGAGCAGGTGCCGGATAATTATATTGAAAAGATCCGGTGGACTCCCCAGGTCGAAACCTATGCCATCGGTTTTGAAGCCCGGATTATCGGGGAGACGGCCAGCGAGCTGACTGTGGATGTGGCACTGCGACATGGCGAGCGGCTGCTCGCACGTGACCGGTATCAGGTAGTGGACCGGGAAGTGGACCGCATTATCGTGCTATCCGACCCTGGCATCGACGATTATCGCAACGAGTTGCTATGGAGCCCGGAGCGGCCGACCTTGATTGATGCGACCGTTCGGCTCATGCGAGGCGAAGAGGTGGTGGACGAATTCACCTCGTATACTGCTATGCGGTCAGTGCACATTCTTCGCGACCGGTTCATGCTTAATGGCCGCCCTTATGCGCTCAAGCTTGTGCTTGACCAGGGCTACTGGCCCGAGACCCTGCTTGCGGCCCCCAATGATGATGCGCTAAGGCGAGACGTGGAGCTTGTAAAAGCAATGGGTTTCAATGGCGTGCGCAAGCATCAGAAGGTTGAAGATCCTCGATATCTCTACTGGGCGGACAAGCTGGGGCTCATGGTATGGGAGGAAATGCCTTCGGCCTATCGCTTCACGCGCAGCGCTATCAAGAGGATGGTGCGCGAGTGGACCGAAGCGATCGAGCGTGACTATAGCCACCCCTGTGTCATCGTGTGGGTTCCGTTCAACGAATCGTGGGGAGTGCCCGAGCTTGCCGCAATAGGCAAGCAGCGCCATGCGGTCCAAGCGTTATATCACCTGACGAAGACGCTGGACGCCACCCGGCCGGTAATCGGAAACGACGGCTGGGAAAGCAGCGCCACCGATATTATCGGTATTCATGATTATGAGGCAAACGTCGAGCACCTGCGTCAGCGCTATGGTGCCGAGATCCAACCCGAACAGTTGTTCGACCGCCGGCGGCCGGGTGGACGGCTTCTGACGCTGGATGGCTATCCACATCGGGGCCAGCCGATCATGCTGACGGAGTTTGGAGGAATCGCATTCGCCAAGTGTCCTGAGGAGGGCGTCCGGCAGACCTGGGGCTATACGGTAGCCAAAGACAATGACGAGTTCGCACGGATGTTCGCCGATCTGATACACGCAGTAATCCATTTACCGCTCTTCAGTGGCTTCTGCTATACCCAGTTCGCCGATACCTTCCAGGAAGCAAACGGCTTACTATGTGCGGACCGTACGCCGAAGATTCCCATCGAGTATATTGCGAAGGTGATGCGCATGTCACGCACGCACATACCTGGAGGCGTTTGATGTATGCACTCGATCTCAGAAAACCAGATGGGCGGCAGCTCACTCTATATTCCCGCCAGCCGATCGACCCGCGGATCAATGCACCAAGTCCGTTTACCGAACCGCTGAATGGAAGTCCCCATTTACGCTGGAACCCTCTGCGGGGAGAATGGGTTACTTACGCTGCATATCGGCAAGGCCGCACGTTTCTGCCGCCACCTGAATTCAACCCGTTAGGGATAACTATCGATCCCCTTCATCCCACCGAGGTGCCGGCTGGAGATTGGGATGTTGCCGTATTCGACAACCGCTTTCCCTCTCTCAGTCCATCGAGCTCCGAGCCCCCTTCGCTGATCGTACCGAGCGCTCCGGCTACAGGGCAATGCGACGTGGTTGTGTTCACAAAGGATCCGAAGGCATCACTGGGCACACTTCCGCTTGCTCACATTGATTTGCTGCTGCAAGTGTGGGGCGACCGCACGCAAAAGCTGGGGCAGCGCGAGGAAATCGCCTATGTGTTGCCATTCGAGAATCGCGGAGCGGAGGTTGGTGTGACCATTCATCATCCTCACGGTCAGATTTACGCCTATCCGGTTGTGCCCCCGGGGCCGGCGAAGATGCAATATGAAGCGCGGCTGTACCATCAACGGAAAGGCCGGGGGGTGTTGCAGGATCTTATTGCCGCCGAGCGCACTGTGGGTGTGCGGATGATCTACGAAGGGCCCCACGCCGTGGCCTTCGTCCCGGTATGTGCACGCTATCCCTATGAAGTGTGGGTTGCTCCGCTCGAGCCGGTCGAAAGCTTCGTGCGGCTTGACCCGGAGCAGCGCGCCGATCTGGCGCGCGCCCTGAAAACCGTTCTGCTGAAATATGATGGTTTATGGCAGCGTTCCTTTCCCTATTTAATGGCATGGTATCAGGCACCCACTGACGGCGAGCCTCACCCTGAATCTCATCTACACGCTGAATTCTATCCTCCCTACCGCACGCGCGATCGGCTCAAATATCTGGCTGGAACGGAGATTGCAGCGGGATTTTTTGCAATGGATGTGCTGCCTGAAGACAAGGCACGCGAGTTGCAACAGGTGGAGGTTACTGTTGAATGAAGCCTGCCAAATGAATCTCTTCCCGGTTTCGCTGTTCATCGGTTAAACGGGACAAGGGGCGGCGAGATGACAAATTTTTTCAATGTGAGGCTGTGAGGGCGAGTCTGTGAGCAGTTTTGAGGCAGTGTTTGGCAATATGCCCGAGGCAGTCGGACAAGCGCCCGGGCGCGTCAACCTGCTCGGCGAACATACCGATTACAACGATGGTTACGTGCTGCCGATCGCAATCGAACAGAAGACGAGTGTCAGCATGAGCAGTAATGGCGGGAGCGAGTATGTGCTGTATTCCGACGTGCTCGACAGCATGGCGCGCTTCACCCTGGCTGAGCCTCCGGCAGAACATTTTGCGGCTTATGTATATGGATGCCTCATGGAAGCCCGCGCCCAGGGCATCGAGACTGGATCATTGGATATCCATGTCCAGTCGGACGTACCCATGGGTGTTGGTCTATCCTCCAGTGCGGCACTCGAGGTTGCCACGCTCAGGGCATTGCGCGCCTTGGCGGGAGGCCCGCTTGATGACTTACGCATAGCGCAGCTCGCGCAGCGCGCGGAAATCGAATACGCCGGCGTGCGCTGCGGGATTATGGATCAGATGGCGGCCAGCCTGGCGGGAACCAGGGAAGCTCTATTCCTTGATACGCGCACACTGGAGCGAAGACTGATCCCGTTGCCCTCGGACTCGGCGGTCCTGGTGCTCGATTCAGGCGTGGCTCGTACCCTGGCTGGAAGCGGCTACAACCAGCGGCGGGCAGAATGCGAAGAGGCGGCGCGACGTCTTGGGGTGCCCTCGCTTCGCGACGTTAGCGACATCTCGGAAACGGATAGTCTTCCCGAGCCGCTAAGGCGCCGGGCGCGCCATGTGGTCAGCGAAAACGCGCGCGTGCTGCTTGCGGTCAATTGCACTAGCGCGGAGGAATTTGGCATCCTCATGAACGCCTCCCACGCGAGCCTGCGCGATGATTACGAGGTCTCCACACCGGAACTCGATCGTCTCGTGGCGTTGCTGCAGGCGCATCCCGATGTATATGGCGCCCGCCTGACCGGAGCAGGATTCGGTGGCGCATGCGTTGCCTTATGCAAACCGGAGGGGCTGCAAGCAGCCGCGCGGAAGGTACTGGACGAATATACCGCTGCAGGGTTCAGCGGCCGCCTGCTTGTGCCGCCTCCTGGTATGCATGACAATGCCTGACAATCGAGGACCTGGCTGAGCAATAGTCCTCAACTAATAGTCCTCAACTCATACCTGAGATGAAATCCGCCATCGCTAAGCCAGATCATTCCATGCACGCAATGGTGCTGGATGTGCCGGGGAAAAGGCTGCAGATGCGCTGCACTGCACTCCCGGAGCCAGGACCGGATCAAATATTGGTCAAGATCGCTGCCTGCGCTGTTTGCCGCACCGATTTGCATGTGGTCGATGGCGAGTTGCCCGATCCGAAACTGCCGATTGTCCCGGGTCATGAAATTGTCGGGCGTGTGTCAACCTATGGAACGAATGTTCACAATTTTTCTATCGGGGAGAGAGTGGGCATCCCGTGGCTGGGCTGGACTTGCGGCCATTGCCGGTATTGCCTGAGTGGACAGGAGAATCTGTGCGTAAATGCGAAATTCACCGGTTACCAGATAGACGGAGGCTATGCGGAGTATACGGTTGCGGATGCGAGATATTGCTTCAGAATTCCCGATATGTACAGTGACGCCGAGGCGGCTCCACTGTTATGCGCGGGACTGATTGGTTACCGAGCGCTCAAGATGACCGGTGATGCCGAACGCGTCGGCATTTATGGTTTTGGCGCCGCAGCACATATCGTGGCGCAGATCCTGCGTCATCAGGGAAAAAAGCTGTTCGCGTTCACGCGGCACGGTGATACAAGCGCACGGGAATTTGCGATGCGAATGGGCGCTGCATGGGCTGGCGATTCGGATACTACGCCACCCGAAGAGCTCGATGCGGCAATAATCTTCGCGCCCGTGGGAGCCCTGGTGCCCGCCGCGCTGCGCGCAGTTTGCCCCGGCGGAATTGTCGTGTGCGGCGGGATACACATGAGCGATATCCCGTCGTTCCCCTATGACATTCTGTGGCGGGAAAAACGTCTGGTCTCGGTCGCCAATCTCACCCGCAAGGATGCCGAAGAGTTTCTGGCCCTGGCGCCTCGCGTGCCAATCAAAGTAACCACCGAACTCTATCCCTTGAGCCAGGCCAACACGGCGTTGGAAAATCTGAGGAATGGGAATCTGACGGGTGCGGCGGTGCTTATACCTGGGCAATAAACATCTTGTCGTAAGCATACTCCCCTATTTGCTCCTGAGCAGCAGCAGGAACCGACGGTTCTCAGAAAGCCACGTTTTTCTCGCGCTCGGCCACGGCCTTGATGTAATCCCCCATTGTCTTGATCACGGCTCCTTGTACGAGATCCGACTGCTCAACCTTTCTCGCTACCGCGCAGGCGCCGCACACCCATATTGGAATATTCGCCGCCTGAATGGCGGTCAAAAGGTCCTTCAACGGTGTGAGGTTGACGCTATGACAGCGTCGCCAATGCCCGAGAGGGCAAGCGTCACGGCTTCATTCCACAGAAAAAGAATTACGTCATGGCCTTGTTCGTGCGCTACCTTGGCTGCCATAAATGGCAGCGTTGCCATCGTAGGGTCGTCTGTTCCGTGGTTTCCTGAGATGATGAATTGCATGATGTTCTCCTTTCCACTGAGGGAGAGAATGAATGATGGTATGAATACTTGCATGGTATGTTTACGAAAGCGCAGGCGCAAGCGGGAAGAAGTTTCTGATAGGCAGAATCAGATTGACCGCTTTAAATTCCTCCCACTTCCCGGCTCTCCGGTCCGCGATCCTGAAAATTAGAGGAGCCTTATCCGCGTGCTCGAGTTCTTTGACTTCGCTCTCTATCAGTCTGATATAATTTCGCAGTAGTTCACGAAAGCAGAAATTGATCAGTTCAAGCGCCCGTAGCTCAGTTGGATAGAGTACTTGGCTACGAACCAAGGGGTCGTGGGTTCGAATCCTGCCGGGCGCGCCATCTTAATAAAGGGGTTAGACACAAGTCTAACCCCTTTTTCTTGTGCGCCCAGCATGGGCGCACTCTTGCGGGTGCAAGTCCCGCCGTAAGTTGATCACAGCGAACGAAGCGAAGCGCAACTGCATGAGGGTGACCGAGTGTGGGGAGGAAGCGCGGAGCATAAATCGCGAGCCGATGGACA
>DATJHX010000245.1:0-5447 GCA_035493655.1 Nitrosospira sp. | reverse complement strand
CCATCAAATATTTCCGAAATTGTACCCAAGCCCGCGTCCAGCAGGTGATCGCGCATGGGGGCGAGGCGGGATTGGGCGAGTTCCGCATTTCCGGTTACCCGGTATTCGGCCATGGCATAGTGGGGCAACAGCCAGCTCCAGGCTGTTCCCTGATGATAAGCACTATCGCGTTTGTGCACATTACCCTCATAACGGGGGCGGTAGTATGGGGATTCCGACGCCAGCGAGCGTAAACCATAAGAGGTAAGCAAATGAAGCCTTGTCTCGGCCAGCACCAGGGCCTGGGCAGGGGGGGAAAGCGGCGAATAGTGCAGCGTCACGGCAAGTATCTGGTTCGGCCGTATGCTTATATCAACACCCTTAGGGCCATCCAGTACATCGTATAGCCCGCCTTCCGGCTTCAGAAAACGCTGAAATCCGCTGCGGGCTTGCGCGGAGAGCGTCTTGAAAAGTTCCGATTTCTTGCCGATCAATTGACTGAACTGTACCATGCACATGAGCGCATTGAACCACAAGGCGTTGACCTCCACAGGTTTTCCCTGCCGCGGCGTAACGACCCAGCCATCCACCATGGCATCCATCCACGTCAATTGAACACCCGGCTCGCCCGCGCGCAACAACCCATCATTCGGATCGACCTGGATGCCGTAACGGGTTCCGCGCACATGCCAGTCAATCATATCCTGAAGTAATGGATAAATTTCGCGCAGGGATATCATGTCGTGGGTGGCTGAGATATAGGCGCGCCACGCCTCAAAGTACCATAGCGAAGCATCGACGGCGTTGTACCGTGCCTGCTCGCCGTTATCCGGCAGGATATTCGGCAGCATGCCCTGGTCTACAAAGCGGGCATATGTGCTGAGAATGTTGCGAGCGGAAGTATGCCGGCCAGTGGTCAGCAACAGTCCCGACAGGGCGATCATCGTGTCCCGTCCCCATTCGCCAAACCATGGGTAGCCGGCAATAATCGATTCGCTACGCTGACCAGGTTGCTGGCCTGATTGCTGGCCAGGCTTCTCCCTTCCTGATTTTTCCGATTTTTCTTTTACTGGGGTAGCTCGCGTTATTGGAAAATTATCTGCGGCCAATACAAGCTGCCGCACCCAGCAGGGCGCTCCGCGCACCTCCGGTGTTGCAATCGCGGCAGCGGTCAGGCGCGAGACATCATGGACGCGGCGCCGCTGCAGCAATTCGGCAAGATGAGGCTGAGGTCCCGTTGCCTGTGTTGCGACCAGCCCATTCCATTTATCATTCAACTGCAACCGCATATGCGCAGCGCACAAATGCGAATCGCGGTCTCCAAGCCCCCGCTCGTGCTCACGCGCAAGATAGAAATCGTCGATCCATTGATGTCTTTCGAAGAGCTGGCCGCCTTCAGCATAAAAATGCAACGCCGCACCAGCCCCATGGCGAACGCTGATGCGGTGTTCGTCGCCTTCAATCACCGGGTTGAATTCATGCGATGTGTTATCGCCATGATGGCTGCGGTGATTCACCAGGAGGTCGATAGCGAGATGTATGGGACGCTCCACGGCATGAGCCAGACGCCACGCGAGGCAGGTCGTATGCTGGTCGGGTTCCATCCAGATACGCTGCTCCACGACCAGGTCACCCATAACGAATCGCCATACAGGTGTGCAGCCATCGAGCTGAAACGATTCAATATGTATCAATCCTTTCGGCTCGATCGCACCGCTGCCCCAGCAATTGGTGAACAACGGCCAGGCGCGTGCGCCGTCATGCAGCGTAGCATCTGCCTTGACAAATATGAGTCGCCGTTCCAGCGGAGAATCAGAAGGCGCAATGAGCAGGCCATGGTAGCGCCGCGTGAGACATTGGGCGATCGTGCCGCCGGAATATCCGCCAAGCCCGTCCGCCAGCCACCACTCGCGCCGGCTGGCTTGTTCCAGGTCGCAGCAGATTGCGCGGCCAAAATGGATAAAATCCGGCAGTTCCATACTTGACATTTGCTAAAGCGTATCGCCATCTTCCAATACGCCCTACCTGGAAGCTCCCGTGGATAAAGCCAGGGTGATGTTTTGGCTGTATGGGAAGAAACGTAAGAAAGACTTCAGGAGAATTCTTCAGGACAATATTTAAACCCAGATAACTCATAGGCGGCTCTTCGAGCGCACCATAACTGACGAGTGCTGGCGGTCAGTTTGCGGCTATTTTCGCCGCTTGCTCGGCGTCCATAGACCAGGCTATGGACTTCTCCCAACCGACAAAACTATCTCGCAACCTGCCTCGTCATCATCTCGCGTCCTAATGGATTATCTGGGTTTAATGCTGTCAGCCTGTTTTTTGATCCTTGGCCAGGTGCCGCGAGATGATCTGTATCAGTTGCCCGAAGATTTTTGGATTGCCTGCGGTCAGGTTACCGCTCTGCATATAGGTTGCACCCCCATCCATATCACCTACCAGCCCTCCCGCTTCCGTAATGAGCAGGCAGCCGGCGGCCATATCCCACGGAGACAGTCCGAACTCCCAAAAGCCATCGTAGCGGCCCGCCGCTACAAAGGCCAGATCCAGCGCGGCGGAGCCTGGCCTGCGGATACCGGCGACCCTGGGCATGATGTCCCTGAAGATGGCCATATAGCTTTCCACATGGGAAAACTCGCGGAAAGGAAAACCCGTGCCAATCAGGCAATCGGCGAGTTGGCTTCGCTTGCTTACACGCAGCCGATGGTCATTCATGTACGCACCGCGCCCGCGTGTCGCGGTGAACAGCTCGTTAGCAAACGGGTTATACACGACCGCCTGGGACGGTATGTTTTTGTGCATCAGCGCGATGGATACCGAATAATGGGGGAAGCCATGGAGGAAATTGGTCGTTCCATCAAGCGGATCGATAATCCATTGATACTCCGATTTGACAGGATCGCCTTGGGCGCCGCTCTCTTCTGCTAGAATGGAATGGCTGGGATAGGCCTCCAGCAGAGTTCTGATGATAGCGTCTTCGGCCGCCCCGTCCACTTCACTGACAAAATCGCTGTGTGCCTTGCGCGATACATGCAGCAAATCCAGATTCTGCGCGGCACGAGTGATGATTCCGCCTGCGCGTCGTGCGGCCTTTACCGCAATGGTGAGCATGGGATGCATTGCTTGGATTCAAAAATTGGACAGACCGGGATTTTAACCTAAGTCCGGCAGTTGGACGGGGTGGAGTGTGCGATTTTTGAGGTACAGGGCAAGGCGTAATGACGAGGAATGGCTATTCCATTCCGAGGAGTTGCAACGCGGCCATGTACCTCAAAAATCGTACAACCCATCCTGTAGCGAACTTATACCATAACGGGTGAAGGTCAAATGCTGCAAAGAGACTCCTATAGATCAAAGCGACAAATGGGCAAATGAGCGATCAACTACCGGATTTAGGTTAAATATGAATCCCTTCCAGCCGCTTGATAATGTCCGCGCGGTGCTGAGCCATACGAGTCATCCCGGAAATATTGGCGCAGCAGCGCGCGCAATGAAGACGATGGGGCTGGGCTGTCTCTACCTTGTAAATCCAAAGTCATTTCCCGATAAGGAAGCGGAAAGGCGCGCTGCCGGTGCATGGGATCTCCTGAGCAAGACCCGGGTTTGTGCAGACCTTGACCAGGCCTTAAGCGGAACAGTGTTGGCCGCCGCGGTCACTGCTCGTGCGCGGGATCTTTCCCATGAGGTTTTTAATGCCCGCCAAGGGGCATTGGAACTCGTTTCTCACGCGCGGCAAAATCCGGTGGCGCTGGTTTTTGGCACGGAAATGTCCGGTCTCACTATGCAAGAGGTCAGCAAGTGCCAGATTATTGTACGCATACCCACCGATTCCGAATATTCATCGCTCAATCTTGCCAGTGCGGTGCAGGTGATGGCATATGAGTTACGCATGGCCGTGCTTGAGTCCGGCGCTGCTTCGGCTACAGCCGCGCTAGACGCAACAGCTCCAGTACCCGGTGTGCTGGCCCGCTTCAATGAAATCGAACTGCTGCTTCAGCATCTCGAACATGTCGCGATTCGTAGCGGCTTCCTTGATCCCGAGGAGCCCAAGCGATTGATGCAGCGGTTACGCCGTTTGTTTGCCCGTGCCCGGCTGGAAAAAGAGGAAGTCAACATTTTGCGGGGGATTCTCAGCGCATGTGAAAAACGAATGCAGGCACGCCAAGCTTTCGCTTCAAACGGCTCGGATGCGTTCGAAGAGATTCCCGACAGTTCATCCATTCATCGCCCCCCCTGAACGCGGGGTTGAGAATGTAAAGGCCTTTTCAAAAGCTCAGTCGAGGCTGAATCCCTGCGCGTCGGGCCTCGGACAGATGCAGGGCCGAAGTCGCATTACTTTTTGGGAGAGATTGGACCATATCCAAGTCTCATATCCAAGTCTCTCACCGGTCATCTGTAGAGAACAAATAAACTGTCCGGTCTTGTAGCAAATGATCTGTCCGGTTCAACTGTACCGAAGGAGGTACGGTATGAAGCAGACGGAATTGTTACAGGAGATACGGAAGATGCGTTTTGAAGAGGCATGGCTGGGCTGGGAAAGTGGGCGGCTGAGCCAGGAAGAAGCGGCAAGGCTGCTTGGAGTATGTGAACGGACATTTCGCCGCTACCTTAACCAGTACGGGGAAGAAGGATTGGAGGGGTTGATTGACAGGCGGCTGATGCAAGTGTCGCATCGACGCGCACCGGTGGATGAAGTCATGCGTGTTACCGAGCGCTACCGTGAGCGCCATGCGGGCTGGAATGCAAAGCATTTTTATGCCTGGTACCGCAAGGATGGCGGGCAGCGCAGCTATACCTGGGTAAAAAGCCGTCTGCAGGAGGTTGGGTTGATATCCAAATCCCCTGGGCGTGGCAAGCATCGCAAGCGACGCGAACGGGCTGCCTGGCCGGGGCTAATGATTCATCAGGACGGCAGCACGCATGAGTGGGCGGCGGGGCAGAAGTGGGATCTGATCGTCACCATGGATGATGCCAACAATGAACATTATTCGATGTTCTTTGTGGAAGAGGAAGGTACGGCAAGCAGCTTCATGGGGGTGAAAGATGTAATCGAAGTCCATGGCCTGTTTGCCAGTTTCTATTCGGATCGGGGCAGCCATTACTGGCATACACCCGAGGCGGGCGGCAAGGTGGACAAGCACAACCTCACTCAGTTTGGAATGGCCCTGCAACGACTGGGCATCGAGATGATCGCAGCCTACTCTCCAGAAGCCAGAGGACGCTCGGAGCGGATGTTCCGTACCCATCAGGAAAGGCTGCCACGCGAGTTGCTGCTGGCAGGCATCACCGATATGGCAGAGGCCAACCGTTACCTTAAAAACGTATACCTGCCGGCATTCAACGCCGAGTTCATGCAACCGGCCAGAGAAGAAGGCAGTGCCTTCGTGCCCTGGATTGGCGGTGAGCTTGATGACATCCTGTGCGAGCGCTTCGAGCGCACAGTCGGAAACGACAATTGTGTGAGT
>DATJHX010000244.1:0-10130 GCA_035493655.1 Nitrosospira sp. | reverse complement strand
CATAAATAATGAAACCCAGCAAAGCAGTTGCAATACCTGCCAGCTGCCACCCCTGCTCATGCACGAAGTGCCCCCATCTGATCAAAAGCATCGAAAGCCATGGCAAATCGGCTCCAGCGTCTTCATAGATCGCGCTGAACTTCGGCACCACGAAAACCAGGAGAAAGATTGCCACGAGCAGGCCGATCGACAACAAAAGAACCGGGTAAATGGAGGCGCCGATCAGTTTCTTGCGGACCAGGTCCATTTGCGTCTGATAGGTTATGAAACGCGTCAAGGCTTCGGGCAGATCTCCAGTGCGCTCGCTCGCCCTCGCGCTTGCAACATAGAGTGGCGGAAATGCCTGCGGATAGGATTCCAATGCCCGGGAAAAGGTAACGCCTTCGTAAAGCCGCGCCAGCAAGCCATGAATGATTTTACGCGTACCGGCATCCTGCTCTTTATCCGCCAGCGTCTCGATGCTCTCTACCAAGCTGAGCCCTGCTACCAGCAGCGAAAGCAATTCCTGACTGAAATGCGCGAGGGGAAAACGCAATCTGGGCTTGGGTAGCCAGCCGGAGAATTTCCGCCTGACATTCAATACCATTCCACCCCGCGCCGTAACCTGGAGACGAGCCTCCTCTTCGTTATCCGCGTCGAGTTCCAGAAATACCGTACCCTGCCGGGCGAGTACAGCTTTCACTTCGTACCGCATCGCAGGCTACCAGTTCGTGATATCCGCTGCTTCCCCCGTGCCGCCTGGCTGGCCGTCTTTGCCGTAGGAATACAGATCGTATTCCCCGCGTTCTCCCGGATATTTATAGACGTACGGGCGCCCCCAGGGATCTGGTGGAGCAGTCTTCTTGAGGTAGGGCCCCTGCCATTTCGGCTCGTTTGCCGGCCGGCTCATCAATGCGGTGAGCCCCTGCTCGATAGCAGGATAGTGGCCGGTATCCAGTCGATATTGATCCAGCGCTTTTTCGAGCGAGTCAATCTGCGCCTGGGCCACTTTAACTTCGGATTTGCCGACCTGTGAAAAATACTTGGGCGCTACATAACCGGCCAGCAATCCGATAATGACCATTACAACCAGTAACTCGAGCAGCGTAAAGCCGCGTTCCTTTTTGAGAGGCTGTTGGATACACCTGTATCTCATTTCAGGATCAGAATAACTTATAAGATTTATAACGCAGAGTTTAAATGCTTTAAACGACAAAGGGGTTACCGGGAAGATGGGAAAAAATGGCGGCACCGCGGAAAAAATTTGTGCGAATCATATTAGCTTCCAAATAATGGCGCAAGCAAAATCAGGATAAAGATGTGCTTGTGGCCCAGTTAATCATGTAATCCAAGGAAACTAAAGGGAAATTCTCGTACTAGTACGTATACTCCATGACGTTAAATCCCATCCGCATAAGGAAAACGTTTATACTATGCCATTTTATAATGGCGGCGGAAACCACTTCATCGCAATCCACTTTCTTTCATGCCCATCCGCATTCTTCTCGTTAACAGTCATCAGATCGTTCTATGGGGACTTGAAAAACTCATAAACGCTGAATCGCCTCAAATGGAGATCGTTGGCAAAGCGGCCAACAGTCTTGAAGCGATTCAATTGGCCAGGGAAAAAAAGCCCGATATCGTTTTGCTTGACCTTTATCTAGGAAAGGAAAAAGGCATGGACCTTATTCCCGATTTGCTGAGGGAGGGGCATATTCACGTCATTATATTCACGGAGATTCACGATCAGGCCGCGGTTGACAAAGCCGTGTTCAATGGAGCGCGCGGCGTTATCTACAAAGAGGAACCTACTCAGACCATTCTCAAGGCCATCGAAAAGGTTCATTCAGGGGAACTGTGGCTCGACCGCTGCACAATTGGCCGTATATTTATCCACTTTGTACGTGCGGGCCAGAAACCCACCGATTCCATCACTAAAAAAATCACCGCCCTTACACGAAAAGAGCGTGCCATCGTCAATGCCTTTGCAAACGAAGCAGGTGCGTCGAACAAGAAAATAGCGCAAAAATTATGCATTAGCGAACAGACTCTGCGAAACCATCTGACCTCCATTTTCAGCAAACTGGAAATCACAAACCGTTTTGATCTTTTCATGTTTGCCAAACTTCACCAACATTTGGTAACCGTGTCAAACCAGCACCTAGCGCCTTCCGCAAACGGCTTTTAATATCGATCATCAGAGCAAGCTGGCTTTCCACTCCACAAGCATCTCACATAAGAACCTCCGGCAGTAACCTGAACAGCGCACCACTGACCGGGTTATTCAGAGTCTTCTGTTTTATTGTCCCGGTGCAAATGTACCGATATCAAAAAAATAACCGGGTACATCTTGGCAAGCAAAGAGGTACAACACTCCGTAGTGCCAGAAGAGTCATTGACTCATAATCTGCGACCCTGAGCGCTGTGCTGCCGAGGTGAACGGGCATCCTTTTTACGGCGCAGACGCGCATTTTGAGTTGAGAAAACGCTTCGGGGAGCGGTTCCTGAAGAACTCAGCGCCATGGCTCAGCCGGAATTTCAAAGATGCCGATTCCCGTTAGTTTAAAAATCAAATCTAGAGGAGCTTTTCAAAAATGAAGTATCGACATAGCTGTGCCGTGGAGGAGTTTCTTGCTTCTGATCACCATAAACACTCCCCAATTGCACAGCCATTCAGGCGCTTCTGCGCCAAAATGGCAATTCCGTCCATCTTTATCCTGGCGGCAGCTTTTTTGTCGGGGCAAGCAATCGCCGCCGATCATCGCATTGAAATGACCGGTGAACAAAACGCTGACGGATTGCTCGCGTATCGAATGGTCGAGCATAAGGTTGACGGCACTGACATTACCTCCCGATACAGTCCGCAACCCACGATTCCCGGCCCGACAATTGTTCTTGCAGAGGGCGACACGGTACGGCTCACTATTCGTAACGGCATTACCATGAGCCCCGATCAGCAAGTCAGCGTCCATGTGCATGGCGTCCACTATAAAATCCTGAGCGACGGATCACTCAAGATCATCAACAAAATCGACGATGAGGGAGCCTATCCCGATCACGGGGGCCAGTTCTATACCTATTTCTGGGACGTGGCTCCGGGAACCGCCGGGTCATGGCCATATCACGATCACAACTTTGAAACCCATAATGGCTCGGAAGACAGAGGCCTTTACGGCGCAGTCATTGTCAACCCGGCATCCGGTTCGGTGATCGCCAGCAACGGCGGGAGCATCGCAAGCGTACCCGTCAGCAGCATAAAAAAAGACTATGTGCTTTATGTGAGCGATGACGCATTCTGGGGAATGGAAATTGATGGCGTCAGTAAAAAGCAGTCTTCACTCGGAGCCAATCCGCTTCTCACAGCAAACGGCGGTGACAACGTCAGATTTCATCTTATCGCCATGGGCACCTATTTGAACCGCTTCCAGCTCTCGGGCTATCAATGGGTCGATCCCGGCACTACCAAAATGATTAACGAGAAAAATATCGGTCCTCTCGAGAAGCATGTTTTCACGATCAAGGCCCTGGGCAGCTCCGAGTATATGAATGCGAATTTCTCGCGCAAATTGATGGGCATGAGAGGCAGCTTCAGCGTCAACGCCGCTCCTTAATAACAGCCCATAAACCAAGAGGATAAAAGATGAGTCATCCAATGTTTACAAGAAAATTATCTAATATCGTAATAGCGGCGTTTGCGTTGCTGGTGGCCGTGCTGTGCGCCCCATCCGGGGTGCTGGCCGCGGCACACAATATCACGTTGTCCGCCGAGGTCTTGCCCAACGGTCAGGTTGGATATAAGCGGGAAGGGCAGGCTATCATTCCGGGACCTACCCTCTTCGTAAAGCAAGGTGATATGGTCAATGTCACGGTTACCAACAACACCGGTAAACCGGTAGGGTTCAAGGTTCCAAGTCTTTCAAACATTAGCGCTACGAAAGCCGGGCCGGGCGGAACCGTAGCCTATTCATTCACCGCAAGCAAAACCGGTGCACATGCTTATCTCGGCGATGGCCAGGAGCTTCTCGGTCTGTTCGGCGCTGTTGTGGTCGATGGAACAGACGGAAAAGTGGAGAGCTATGTCAACGGCGATGGCGTCATTACTTCGGTGAAGGCCACAGATCTGGCCAAACAGTATGTGCTGTTCATGGTAGGTTCGACCTTCTGGGGCGCTGAAATCTCCAAGACTGGAGCACAAACACCGCTTTGGACCAACCCGATTCTGGGCGCCGTCGAAGATGACATTGTCCGGTTCCACGTACTTTCGGCAGGACCTGGCCACACCTTCCACCTGCATGCCCATCGATGGCTCGAACCGGGAACCAATAGCACCATTGACGTTAAACTGCTGGAGAGCGATTCCGACCGCCATACCTTTACTGTTAAAGCAGGCACGGGGGTTGGGCCGGGCAACTGGCAGTACCACTGCCATCTGTTTTCCCACATGGAAGCAGGCATGCACGGAAGTTTTAGGGTAGATGCGCTCAAAGGCTCACAGAAGGGGCCGGGCAACAGTATTGCAGGGGCTTCTCCCTACGGCGGCATTTTCGGTAACGCAAACGATGCCCCCGGTCTTGTCACCTTTGTAATCTCGGATGAGCCGGCAAGCTGGTACAGAAGCGCCCGAGCTGACACGATTTTCAGCATTACCGGTGGTACCCGCTCTCTAGAAGTCATTCCCCCAGGCAGCAGCGTCAACTTTATTATGGCGGAGACGAACACTGTCCATACCATGACCAGTCTGCTGTGGCCCAGCGGGGCGGGTGACCCCATCAATGGACATCATTCCAACAACGGCAACGGCAAAAGCAGGGGCCGGGGTACCGCCAATACCGAGCACGCCTCTATGCCGTTTGATCAGAGCCGGGCCTACAAAGGTGGCGGTATCGTCAAGCTGACGACACCGGGGTTATATGTTTTTACCTGCAAGGTGCACCCCTACATGTTCGGCGCGGTGATAGTGGATGATCCGGCAACCGATGGGCTTGATTTGGGTGAAACCATTGATCTCGCCACAGGTATTGTAAATCTCCCAACCAGCAGCGATCTCGCAACCCGGCTATTGAGAATTTTCTTTATCGCTACCGCGCCCAATAATTGGCAGGATTTCACCTCCCCCCTTCCCTGGAAGGTGACCTATCCGAACGTTTCTGTTCGGATCACGGGCGGGGCAGTAGCCAATCTGGCGGACGTTTTGACCGCCAGATACGGCAATGATATCGCTTTGACACCGCCTGTCCCTCCTGCCATCCCAGGCGTAGGCGAAGTTTGGGTCGACACTCAGTTCGAGAAAACCGCCGGCAAGACCAAGCCCGGAACCATTACCGTCGTTGATGCGAGCACCTGGAAAGCTGCGCGCAAGATCGCCTTGCCTCAGATCAATATGAATAACCCCCATAACATGTGGACTAACAGGGATCAGTCAGTTGTCTACCAGACCCAGTGGTTCGATAACAAGATGACGATGATCAACCAGAAAACGGGCGCGTTGATCAAGAACATCCAGGTAGGCGACGCTCCAGCGCATGTCATGACGCGTCCCGACAATGATGACATCACCGTCACCAATAATGGTGAGGATGGCATATCCATGATCCCGGCGGGAACAACGGAAGTTACCCGAATGATGCCTACGCAAAAATCCGGCCAGCCCGCCACAAATCCACATGGACACTGGATCAGCGTGGATGGAGGCCAAGCCTTGGCCGTCACGCCCAACATTTTTACGAATGACATTGGTTTTTACAATATTAATGGCGAGGGCAGCATCCTGGAGAGAACCCCAACAGGCGAGTCCGCACCAGGTGCCCATCCCATCGCTATCGGTATGATGCCGGACGCAAGCAAATTCTATGCGGCTAACCTATTACATCATAGTGTGAGCGTCCTCAATAAGAATGGATCCCTGCTGAAAACCATCAATCTCATCGCTGATTACAACCCCATTGACGGGACCATAGTAGACCGTGATGGAGACGGGCAGGCTACCGTCGGCATGCTTCCCATCCAGCTACCCGTTTCCCCGGATGGAAAAGCCGTGGTGGTTGCCAATATGGGTCAGTCGATAATTGTCATCGATACCGCTACCGACAAGGTTGCCAGGATGCTGCCCTGCGATCCAGGCTGCCACGGTGCCAATTTTGGCGCAAAGAAAGGAGGAGGATACTACGCCTATGTAACCAGCAAGTTCTCCAATGAGCTTATCGTGGTGGACGCCGATCCCAACAATGACGGGGATTTGTCCGATGCCAAGATAGCGGGCCGCGTTTCTCTGGTAAGCGATGGCAATACGCAAACCGATGATCGTATCAGCAGCTTGGCAGGCTATGGCGGACAAGGGGTTCTTGCTATTCCCAACGTATACAATAGCTGGGTCAAGAACCTGCCGGGAGAATGGAAAGAACAGTTGACGCCCGCACAACAAAACGCATCGCGTAATTAATCAATAATCCCTGAAATTCGTTTTCCTGACGGCCATCAGTTGATGGCCGTTTTTTTATGGTGCGCCCGGCAGGATGCGGCCACTACTCGGTCTCATTGCTACGCGATCCATAACAAGCTCAGGATCGCTTGCTTGAATTGAATCAAGAACAATTGTTCTCTATAATAAGAACAAACGTTCTGATTTATTATTCTCATGCAGCAGCTCGATATTTTTTCTTACCTTGGCAAACTGCAGGATTACTATGCCAGGGAAAAAATCATTCCCTCCACTACCCAGCTATCCGTCTTGTGGAATGTCAAGGCGCGCTCCTGGACTCATCAGATCGTTCAACGGTTAAAGGAAGAAGGTTTTCTGGAAAACGCTCCTGGCGGCCGGCTGCGCCCCACGTCCCGCTTTTTCGAGCGCATCGTCGGGCATAGGGTTCGGGCGGGGCTGCCACAGCAGGCTTTCGACGTCCAACCTGAGCTATTGCGCATCGATGATTATCTGATCGAAAAGCCTTCCCAAACCATCCTGTTTCCCGTCAGGGGGGATTCGATGATCGACTTGGGAATACTCGAGGGCGATATGGTGATTATCGAACGTGGCAATATCGCCTCGATTGGTCAAGTCGTATTGGCCATTGTGGATAATGAATTCACCCTCAAAGTCCTGGCCAGGGATCAGGAAGGCTATTACCTCGAAGCGCGCAACGAAAAACGCAGCGCAGATTATCCATCTATCCGCCCCGGTCACAAGCTGGAAATCTATGGATTCTATATGGGCCTGATCCGGAAAGCCCATCTGCCTGGTCATCGCTCCGGCTCCAGCTTGTAAGTGATGGATTCCTTCCATGCCGATGCCTGTTTCTTTCCCCCAACTCCCAGTATCGCCGCCGCCGCTTTTATCGGGGACATCGGCCAAGTCGGTTTCATCGGGTTCGTTGCCGCTATCCCTGCTGCAAATAGAAGCTCGATACAAGGGCAGGATATGGCGGGGCGATGCATTGGGATCTGCCGCTGATCCGGTTGTCTCAAGTGGTTTTGATGAGCTGGATAAAGAATTGCCTGGAGGGGGATGGCCTACCCGCAACCTGATTGAATTGTTGTTGACGGCGGAAGGGCTGGGTGAAATCAGTTTATTGGCTCCGTCGCTTGGGCAGATTACCGGGAACAGAAGGAATATTTTATTGGCTGGCCCTCCTTATATTCCCTATATGCATGCATGGGAAAATCTGGATGTCGATAGCCAGCGCATCGTAATGGCAAGGGTTTACCAGCCTGCCGAGTGCTTGTGGGTGCTTGAGCAGGGCATCAAGAGTGCCGCTTTTGGTGTCGTGATCGGCTGGCTGTCCCAGATAAGCCAGCAAATGACGCGCCGGTTACAAATTATTGCCCGGGCCGCTTCCAGCCTCATTTTTTTATTCAGGCCGGCGAGCGCCCAATTTGAACCCTCTGCGGCGCCACTCAGATTGATGCTTGACTCGGCGCGGCAGCATGCTCTTTCCGTGCGATTGCTCAAGCGCCGGGGGGCCCCGGCTTCTGCGCCGCTTCGCATCACACTGCCTCAGACAAGACCTTTCTCCAGCCCCGCCGAGGTATTTTCCCCTGAGGTGTTTTCCCCGGAGGTATTTTCCCACGGGCTATTTTCCTCGTTTCAGCAAAATGCTGTGGATTGCTCTTCATTGCCCGGCACTGCCGCTTGACTGGATCGAGCGCCGGTTTCCTGCTGCGCTCATTCCCGCAATGGCCGTGACCGCCCGCAAAGGCAATCAGAGCTATATTCAGCAGGCTAACAAGCCGGCGCAAGATGCGGGAATAACAGCTCATCAGCCACTGGCCAGCGCCATGGCGCTTTTTCCCGGCCTGGTTGTGGTAGAGCAGGACTTGAATGAGGAAATGAAGGCACTGCGGGAGGCCGCCTATGCCGCGTTGCGTTTCACGCCCAACATAGTTTTGCAAGACAGCGGCCTGATTGCCGAGGTTTCCTCCAGCCTGAGGCTGTTCGGCGGCCTGAAAAAGCTGTGCCAAACGCTCAACCGGACCATCACGGCGCAGGGTTTGCAGATCTGTACAGGTGTGGCCCCCACTGCCAGAGGAGCGTGGCTGCTCGCGCGGTCTGCGCCCCCTCGAACTGTGGTCAATGGAGCAGGAGCCAGATTTCATCTATTGCTTGATGCTCTGCCCGCCGGCCTGCTGGATTCCGCCCAGCCCCATCTTGCAGTCATCCGCGGCATAGGCTGCAAAACCCTCGCGGATTTGCGCAGGCTGCCTCGCGACGGACTAGCGCGCCGGTTTGGGCCGGATCTAATGGCAGAGATGGATTGCGCCTACGGCGACTTGCCGGATCCGCAGAAATGGTTTGTGGCCCCGGAATTCTTTCAACAAGCATTCAAACTGCTTACGCAGGTTGAAAATATCGAGCTGTTATGGGTGCCTACGCAGCGGCTGATCGAACAGATGTGTGGCTGGCTGGCTTCGCGCCATGCAGCCATTTTGGCATTCTCGCTTGTCCTGCGCCACGAAAGTTCTCTCCGGCAACCGCATGCATCCACGTTCATCAATATACGGCTTTCCGAGCAAAGCGGCGACCTGCGCCATTTAATGCTTTTGCTGCGCGAGCGTCTGGAGCGCATAAAGTTGGCTGCTCCGGTCTGCGAACTGGAGTTGGTGGCGGATGAAATCGCAGCGGGTGCAAATGCCAATCTGGAGTTGTTCCCCAGCGCTCAATCGGAAATAACTTCGCTGAACCGGTTTATAGAGAAAGTTTCTGCCCGTCTGGGGCCCCAGGCTCTCACAGGCTTGAAAACCATCGCCGATCATCGGCCGGAACATAGCCAGAGATTCGAGTCTTTGGAAACGGTGGGAACAGAGGCAGCAGAGGCAGGAAAAACCCGGGGAATGAGGGAGAAGGGCGCAATTTCACGTCGGAAACATCAGGAGGTCATTCCGGCCGGATTACCCCGCCCCGCCTGGTTAATGGAAACTCCGCTGGAACTGAAACTGCAACGCCATCAGCCGGTTTATGGCTCCCCTTTGAAATTGCTTGCGGGACCGGAGCGGATCGAATCCGGCTGGTGGGATGATGCCTTGATTGCACGCGATTACTTCATTGCCGAGAATGCACTGGGGCAATTGCTATGGATTTACCGCGAATATGATCCGATAAGAAAGGATAAGGAAGGCGAGGATAAAGAGAGCAAAGATAAGAAGGGTCGAGATAAAGAGGACAAAAAGGATAAAGGGGCGACCTGGTATTTGCAGGGATTGTTTGGATAAGAGCGTTTCCGCCCATGTATTTTGCTACCACTCCTATCACTCCTCCTTCCTACGCCGAGCTTCATTGCCGCTCCAGTTTCAGTTTCCTGAAAGGCGCCTCCATGCCGGAAGAACTGGTCGAGTACGCTGCAAACCTGGGCTATGCCGCACTGGCCCTCACGGATGAATGTTCCATGGCAGGGGTCGTACGAGCCCATTCCGAAGCCAAAAAATTCGGCCTGCATCTTCTCATTGGCAGCGAATTCATACTGGAGGATGGATTGCGGCTGGTCTGTCTGGCCATGAACCGGAATGGTTACGGCAACCTGTGCGAACTCATCACACTGGCAAGGCAACGCACCGAGAAAGGCACTTACCGCATCAGCCGGGCGGATTTTGAAACCTGCCCGGATGCGCCTCATCTCGCGTCATTACCAGACTGCCTGGTCTTATTGATTCCCAATGCCATCCAG
>DATJHX010000243.1:0-7729 GCA_035493655.1 Nitrosospira sp. | reverse complement strand
CGCAGCAAGACCGTCAGGCGGCTCCCGATCGTGGATGAAAATGGTGCCCTGATAGGCATCCTTGCACTCGATGATTTGCTTGAGCTCCTGTCGGAGGAATTGCTTGCCATCGCAAAGCTGGTCAGGTATCAACGGCGGAAGGAAACGAAACAGCGTCAATAGCCATACTGAGATCATGCGCTGTCAGGGGCTTTACGATTACCAATATAAGGAGCAAACCATGCTGGATTCCCTGAAGCAAGCCGGAAAAGATATCAGCCGTGGGCTTAGCCGTACCTGGGAGAATATTTCGGAAGGCTGGCGCGAACTGGTGCGCCACGGCAGTGATGCGCTTACCCACTTTACGCGTCACAAGGATGAAGAGAAGGAGAGCGAGGCCGCTGGCACGTTCCCCGCGCTTCGAAACTGGGGCCTGCTGGCGGGGGAAGTAGAAGAAACGGACAGCGAGATCGTGGTACGGGTTGAGGTTCCCGGCATGGAAAAAAAGGACTGCGAAATTACTATAGAGGGAAATATGCTGTATCTGAGAGGCGAAAAGCGCTTCGAGCGCACCAGGCGCGACAGCACGTATCACGTTATGGAGCGCGCCTATGGGGTCTTCGAACGCGCGATACCGTTGCCCCAGGATGTAGACAGCGACAAGGCGGAAGCCACCTATACCAACGGCGTGCTGACAGTACGCTTGCCGAAATCAGGCAGCGGGAAAGGTCGTCTGGTGCCGGTGTCGTAATTGTAAGCGACATGTTTACCCGGCTACGTACTGTGAGTGGTGTACGTTGGGCGCGAATCGCGATTCTGCTGGGCGCTACCCTCAGTTGTGCACCCTGCAAATGGGTTGAAGCGGCGGAGGCCGGTTTACCCGTGAGCCAGAAAGAAAACAGGGAAAAAAAGGAGAAAGCCATTATGTCCATGAGTATTACTTCATCATCTTTTTCCAATAATGGAGCGATACCTCCACGCCACACTTGCGATGGCCACGATGTCTCGCCGGAGCTTTTCTGGAGCGGGGCACCCGCAGGCGCCAAGAGCCTGGTCCTGATCCTGGACGATCCGGATGCGCCCGATCCCGCTGCCCCTAAAAGGACCTGGGTTCATTGGGTGTTATACAACATTCCACCCAGTGCCACCGGGCTACCGGAAGGTGTCGCCACGGCAGAGCTTCCAGCGGGGACCCGCGAGGGAGTCAATGACTGGCATCGTACCGGTTATGGCGGACCCTGCCCGCCAGTTGGAAATCACCGCTACTTTCACAAGCTCTATGCGCTGGATACCATTCTGCCCGACCTGAACCGGCCTACCAAAGCGGAATTGGAAAAGGCGATGCACGACCATATTATCGGACAGACAGAACTGATTGGCAGATATCAAAAACGAAAGGACTGATACCGGTTCTATTACCCGTTTTATTATTATGGGTATAAGGAACCTGATTCAATTCAACATGTCAAAGACTATGCCAACCGTGAAATATGGATGGCATAAAAAGGAGGCGACTTAAAAGCTCGATTTACCCGTACGAAACTCCAACAATAATTATAATCGACAGTAACTAACAATAACTGTGCGCTTCTCACGCCAAATCCCGCAGCTCCCGGTTTTTACGCTTTTTTTCTCTTCCCCGTTCGTTCAGTTCATTGGTTTCATTCCTACCTCGATATCATCGTCGAAACTCGCTATTCGGCCAGATTCCGGACGTCCCGCGAAGCGGGATCAGGCAGTCCGCGTCCAGAGAGCGTTGCCCGAGGGGCCCCACATTGTGGGGATCGGGCAGCGGAGTAGACCCGCTTTTACGAATAAAGGCTTTACCTCTCCCCTGACTTGCTCCCAGGAGCGGGAGAGGGCGCGAATGCCCCGTTCCGCTCCTCGGTCGTCACGTCTTTACGTACCGTACGTACCGGTTAACCCTGCGAAACCAAGGACACTGAGCCCATGATCTATTTGAAATGCGCGACCCTGCTGTGCGCGCTTCTCCTGACGGGATGCGGCTCCTTGCCGCCGATCTATCAAGCGATGCACAAACACTCGGATGGGAGAACTTCTTCCATACGCGTTGAGAATGCCCGCGGCCCACTTTCCTCTCAACAAACAAAGCAAGTGCTGGCGAGCCTCAAGAAAGCCGGCCCCGAAACCAGTATCTTTACCCGGCACCTGGCGGCGGAAGAAGACATCGTGGGAAGTCCTCTGATGACGGGCAACAAAGTAACACTGTTGCTCGACGGACCTTCCACATACAAGTCAATGTTTGCGGCAATAAGGGGTGCGAAGAAAAACATCAATATGGAGACTTACAATATTGAAGATGATGAGGTTGGACGCCGGTTCGCGGCTGCGCTGACGGAAAAACAAAAAAGCGGGGTGCAGGTAAATCTCATTTACGACAGCATTGGATCGCTCAATACATCCATAGATTTTTTCAAACCATTGGCGGACAGCGGCGGCCACGTGCTGGAATTCAACCCCCTCAATCCTCTCTTGCTGCGAAAGGAGTGGGAAGCCGGCCGGGATCATCGCAAATTGCTCGTGGTTGACGGCCAGATCGCCTTCGTGGGGGGTGTCAACATCAGCAGTGTTTATTCAAGCGGGTCATTCAAGAGTTCAAAGCCCCGCGAGAAGGACGCTCAGCCCTGGCGCGACACGCATATACGCATCGAGGGTCCGGTCGTCAGCGAATTCCAGAAGTTTTTTCTGGCTACATGGCAAAACCAGAAGGGGGAACCGCTTGCCTCGGCAGCGTTCTTTCCTCGAATAAGCAGTAAAGGCCATGAAGTGGTGCGCGCAATCAGCACCAAACCGAGTGATCACTATAGTCCTGTTTATGTAACGCTCATCTCGGCGATCAACAGCGCCGAAACTTATGCCTACATTACCAATGCATATTTTGTGCCCGGCCCGCAGTTGTTGCTGGCGTTGGAAAACGCCGCGCGGCGCAAGGTCGATGTGCGCTTGCTGTTGCCAGGCAAAACCGATTCGACCCTCGTCTTTTATGCCTCGCGGTCATACTATGATGAATTGCTGAGTGCCGGGGTAAAGATTTATGAGCGTCAGGATGCTCTGCTTCATGCCAAAACCGCGGTAGTCGATGGAGTCTGGTCCACGATAGGTTCAACCAATCTTGACTGGCTGAGCATCGAACATAACGAGGAAATCAACGCAGTAATTCTCGGGCAGGACTTCGGTTCGCAGACGAAAATGATGTTCCAGAAGGATATGGACGCCTCCAGGCTCGTCACCCTTGAAGATTGGCGCCAGCGATCGATTGGGCCAAGAATAAAAGAATTCGCGGCACGGCTGTTGTCTCGATGGATCTAGCTTCTTTCCAGCAACCGGAACACTATGCCCGCTCCCTCTGAATTCGGCTCGGTGGTTTCCATACGTGGGGGCATTGTGGACATACGGTTTGAAAACCAGGTACCGCCTATCCATTCCCTGCTGCGTACCGGAAGCGAAGAGGAAATCATTCTGGAAGTTCTATCCCAGCTTGGCGGCGATGTTGTGCGCGCTATTGCATTGACGCCCACACAAGGTCTTGTCCGGGGCATGGCGGTCAGGGATACTCACCAGCCATTGAAGGCGCCGGTAGGCAGTGCAATCCTCTCGCGCATGTTCAATGTCTTTGGTAATGCGATAGACCGCCTGCCCGCACCGGACGGGGTTCAGTGGCGTACAGTTCATCACTCATCGCCTCCACTGGCGCGGCGCTCCACGAAATCGGAAATTTTTGAGACAGGCATCAAGATCATAGATGTGCTCATTCCGTTGGAGCGCGGCGGAAAAGCCGGCTTGCTTGGCGGCGCTGGGGTGGGCAAGACTGTCCTGCTTACTGAAATGATTCACAACGTGGCCGGGCAGCATGAAGGCGTGAGCATTTTTTGCGGTATCGGGGAACGCTGCCGAGAAGGGGCCGAGCTTTACCGCGACATCGTCGCGGCAGGGGTACTGAAGAATATGGTAATGGTTCTAGGCCAGATGAATGAGCCTCCTGGCGCCCGGTTTCGTGTGGGCCACGCCGCGCTGACAATGGCGGAGTATTTCCGCGATGACGAGCATAGGGATGTACTATTATTAATTGACAATATTTTCCGTTTTATTCAGGCGGGTATGGAAGTTTCCGGGCTGATGGGACAGATGCCATCACGCCTGGGCTATCAGCCAACAATGAGTACAGAGCTGGCGGAGCTGGAAGAACGTATTGCCAATACCGATACCGGAGCTATCACATCGATCCAGGCGGTATATGTCCCAGCGGACGACTTTACCGATCCTGCTGCGATACATGCCTTCTCACATCTTTCGGCTTCCATTGTTCTCTCGCGTAAACGGGCCAGTGAAGGGTTGTATCCAGCCATTGATCCGTTGCAGTCCAGCTCCAGGATGGCTACGCCGACAGTTATCGGTCAGAGGCATTATCACATCGCACAGGAAATCCGCCGCACGCTGGCGCAATACGCAGAACTCAAGGACATCATTGCCATGCTTGGGCTTGAACAGTTATCGCCGGAAGACCGCCACACCGTAGGGCGCGCACGGCGGCTGGAGCGGTTTCTTACTCAACCGTTTTTTACCACTGAACAGTTCACCGGTATCAAAGGGAAACTGGTGAGTCTCCAGGACGCGCTGGATGGTTGCGAGCGCATCCTCAGCGACGAATTCAGGGACATTCCGGAGAGATCTCTCTATATGATTGGAACAATTGAGGAAGTGAAGCCGATCCAGCGCGAGGCGGAGATATCCACGCGCAGTTCAGGGGAAAACCCATTAAAGCTCCATTAACCCTGGATGCAGCGAATCTGTAGGGTGAATCTTAAAATTCTTTTGCCGTTTGCAGTCTTTGCCGAGAAAACCGATGTTACGCGTATTGTTGTTGAAACGGATGCGGGTTCGTTTGGATTTCTGCCTAACCGGCTCGACTGCGTGGCAGCGCTGGTACCGGGAATCCTCACCTTCGAAACCGGGAGCGGGGAGGAGGCCTACATGGCAATTGATGAGGGAGTTCTAATAAAAGCAGATACGAATGTGCTGATTTCGGTACGCAATGTCATAGAAGGTAGGGATCTGGCGACATTGCGCGAGGTGGTGCAAAAGGAGTTTTTGAATATCGACCTGCAGGAGCATCGCGTGCGCCAGGCGATGGCGAAAATGGAAAGCGGTTTTGTACGCCGTTTTGCGGAATTTTTTCATGAATGATAGACGGGAGAAGAAGCGATCAGTGGATGAACCGGTATTAGCCCGGCAAGTCGGCAACAAAGCTGCCCGCAAGCTGGCGGGCCAGCAGGCGCAACGGGACTCTGCCCGGCTGGTCTGGTCCGGCGTATCCATGATGGGGCTTGTTGGCTGGTCGGTAGTATTGCCAACGGTGCTCGGCGCTGCGTTCGGCGCCTGGCTGGATCAGCATTATCCCATGCGTCACTCCTGGACACTGACGCTCCTGTTTACCGGTCTGTTCGTCGGATGCCTGAATGCGTGGTATTGGGTGGCGCGGGAAGATAAGGAGACCCACAAACGGGAGAGGAACGGCAATGCATGAGATCCTGGATTGGATACTGGCGTGCGTGTTTATGCTGATACCGCCGCTAGCGGCCGGTGTTCTTCTTGGAGCAGTCTTTTTTTCGGGCCTGTGGTGGACGATCCGCAGAAGCCTTGCGTCTCATCGGCCGGGCTTCTGGTTCGTCGGCAGCCTGCTGCTGCGGACGGGTCTTGTCGTGACAGGCTTTCATCTTTTGTTGACCCTGCCGGGCAGCGGGTGGAAAACGCTGGTTGCGAGCCTTCTCGGATTTATCATTGCAAGGCTGGTGGCGGCCCGACTTGTGCTGTTGCAGAATCATCAGTAAAACGCGGTTTTAAACAGAGCGGCCCGCAAGTCATGCATATTAGTCCTGACGATCTTATATTTTGGCAGTACGGATTTCTAAAGCTGAACGCGACGATTCTGGCGACCTGGGGCCTCATGCTTATCCTGGCGGTGGGTTCAAAAGCCGTTACAAGGAAGCTTTCCATCGGACTGGAACGCTCGCGTTGGCAAAATCTGCTGGAGATCGTGGTTACAGCCATCCATAAGCATATCGAAGATGTGGGTTTGCGCCAGCCGAGAATATACCTGGGCTTCGTCGGCACCCTGTTTTTATTTGTTGCGCTAGCCAGTCTCTTCACAATCATTCCAGGGTATGAGCCGCCGACAGGTTCGCTCTCGACCACTGCGGCGCTCGCGATTTGCGTATTTTTTGCTGTGCCGATCTATGGCATACGAGAGCACGGGTTGGTTCGCTATCTTCGTTCTTACCTCCAGCCGACGCCTGTCATGCTGCCGTTCAACATCATTGGCGAGTTTTCGCGCACGCTTGCCCTCGCTGTTCGCCTGTTCGGCAATATGATGAGCGGCACCATGATTCTCGCAATTCTTCTGGCCGTCAGTCCCTTCCTTTTTCCCGTCGTCCTGAATGCGCTCGGCCTGCTCACCGGCATGGTCCAGGCCTACATCTTCAGCATTCTTGCCACGGTTTACATTGCTGCGGCCACGTCGAACGATATGCGGTCTGATTCCATGCGTTCCGCCACTTGAACCAGGAAGACCCCTCAGGGTTCGACATGGATTCGAAAAAGGAAGGCAGGCCCCGGCAGATGATTCCGGGACTTCGGATCCGCGGACGTTACGCCAACAGGAAATACAAACCAGAGGAGAGATTATGGATAGCCTGACCCTTATCGCAATCATATCGATTATTACAGCCGGCCTGACGATCAGCATCGGTGTAATCGCCCCTGCGTTGGGGGAAGGGAGGGCAGTCTCCACAGCTTTAAGCTCGCTGGCCCAGCAGCCCGACGCCGCGGCAACTATTACCCGGACATTGTTTGTCGGCCTGGCGATAATAGAATCGACAGCAATATACTGTTTCGTAGTTTCCATGATTCTGATCTTCGCGAATCCATTCTGGAATTATGCTATTGCCGCGGCGGGAAAGTAATTTGTGCTGATCGACTGGTTCACTGTTATTGCACAGATTATCAACTTTCTCATCCTTGTATGGCTGCTGAAGCGTGTTCTTTACCAGCCGATCCTCAACGCCCTGGACGCGAGAGAAAGACGTATCGCCGCGGCGCTCGCCGATGCGGATGCAAGGAAATCGGAGGCGGAGGATGAGCGCCGTGCATTTCAGCAAAAAAATGACGAGCTGGATCAGCAGCGAGCCGAGCTTTTACGCCAGGCCCTGGATGAGGCGCGGGGCGAACGCGAGCGCCTCGTTTCCACAGCGCATCAGGATGCGCTGGAGCTTCGCGCAAAGCAAGAGAAAGCCCTGAGGTTGGAATACCATAATCTGGATCAGGCAATTGCCCGTCAGACATCAGCAGAAGTATTTGCCATTGTACGCAAGGTTCTGGCGGACATGGCCAATATCCCGCTTGAAGCACAGATGATGGAATCATTCATCAAACGGCTGCGTGAGCTCAGCGGGGAAGAAAAAGCACAGCTCGTTTTGGCGGTCAGGGAGCATGTCTTGAGATCCCCAGCCACAGCCGCAAATGAAACACTCGTGCCAGGGGTCGTGGTTCGAAGCATGTTTGAGTTGTCCTCAGCACAGCAAAATATGATTAAGGCTGCGCTTGGGGATATTCTGGACAAAGAAGTTTCTCCCGGGATACAGGAGGTACAGATCCGTTTTGCGACCAGGCCGGATCTGATCAGTGGCGTTGAGCTCATCATGAACGGATATAAGCTGGCATGGAACGTTGCAGA
>DATJHX010000242.1:0-8349 GCA_035493655.1 Nitrosospira sp. | reverse complement strand
CCAAGTCGCTCATCCTTGTGGCAACCGGCATCCTGCCAAGCTCAACCCAGCGATTATAGAGCTCGCGCAAGAGCGGTGAAAGACCCGCCGGCTCCGAATAGGCTGTCCTGACTCCGGGCAGGGCAGAGACGATGTCGTAATAAGTGGAGTCCGCGCCAAAGTCACCCCAGGCGGCCACCATGATCTCATGGGGAAGATAATGCTGTATCTCGCCTTGCAGCCATTTCAACAGGTCGCAATGGCGCCGTACCGCCAGCCCTCCCTGAATGATGCGGAAGTAACGCTGAAGATGATCGGAAGATAGCGAGGAAAAGAAACCCATGTCGAGAATGTCGCCGCTTAGGAGAAAGTGATCAATAATCAGAGTAGATCGTAGGGCCGCTGTTCGTATTATTTTATTTTCATATCCATATCAAAAACAGGAATTAGCTGGTTAGCGCGTTTCCGATGCCCAGGCGAGAGAAATCTGTTTTTTGTTCCCGACCTTGATTCAGCAAAAGCATAAATAA
The DNA here is from genome assembly GCA_035493655.1 of Nitrosospira sp. Lineage (GTDB taxonomy): Bacteria > Pseudomonadota > Gammaproteobacteria > Burkholderiales > Nitrosomonadaceae > Nitrosospira. The sequence goes on along the minus strand of DATJHX010000242.1, from coordinate 7,840 downwards.
AACCAATGACAGCAGTATTACATTTTCATCCAAAGCCAAGAGGTCTGGCCCTATCGTTATTATTGCCCTACCTTATATCCGCCCAGATTCCTCCGATCTGCCCGGCGGGACGCGCGCTTACCAATGCAAGCGGCGCAGCAACGCGCGTTTTTTCTGCTGGTGACCCTGCATGCGTTGCAAAATATTGTCGAGCATCTGGATAGCCTGGATGATGTGCGGCCCCTTGTTGAGCATGACGCATTCAGCCCGCTCGCCCATCACGGCATCGCTGACTTCGGCCCGGCTGGGTTTGCCGGTCTTGGTCAATCCTTCCAGTACCTGGGTAGCCCAGATAACCGGAAGGTGCGCCGCTTCGGTCAGCCATAAAATCTCTTCCTGCAATTCTGCCAGTCTCTCATAGCCGCACTCCACGGCTAAATCGCCGCGGGCGATCATGACCCCAACCACCGGGGAGCGGAGCAGCGCAAACATTAATTCCGGCAATCGCTCAAAAGCCACTCGTGTTTCCACCTTGATTACGATACCCAGCCTGGCAGCATCAATCCGTTCCAGGTGATGCTGCAACAGTTTTATATCCGAGGGTTTCCGCACAAAGGAAAGTCCAACCATGTCCGCATGGCGGGAGATGAATTCGAGATTTTTGATATCGGACGCGGTCAACCCGTCGAGATCAAGCTGGCTGTCCGGTAGATTGATACCCTTATCCTCCAGTAATTTTTCTCCTCCGTCACGCGCCTGGGTAATTTCAATCCGGATTTCATCGGAATTGACGTCGCTAATCAAGCCACCGATGCGTCCATCATCAAAAAGGATGCGCTCGCCGGGGCGAACGGCGGAAAAGACTTCGGGTAGGGAACAGGCAATACTGGCGGGCTGCAGTACATGACCGTCTTTATCGAACTTCGCGGGATGCCCGAGAGCTCCTTTCCGGGTCAAAATCAAACTGTCTCCTCGGTGCAGCCTGATCGTCACGGGAGTGGCGGGAAGCTTCCCGACTTCACCAGCATAACCGACGGCACGCGCGTCACCAGAGGGAGGCATCCGCAAAAGGTAAAGCTTCAGGCCGGGCTGGATATAGCTTGTCTGAGTGCATTCCGCCCAATAGCCAGCCCCAACGCGCTCGACCAATCTCAGGCTGCGCAATGCTCCCCTGGTGTCACTGAATTCAATCTTGTCGCGCACTTTTGCCTGAGTCAGCCAGTTTCCCTTGACAGGAAGATGCACATGCGCGTGCTCGGGGGATGGAACAGGATCATCTTCCGGATAGATCCAGATACGGGCGGGCGCTATCACTTTTCCATATGCGTCGCGTTGCGGCTGCCATTTGAGGACGGCTGCACCGGGCGCAATATCGCCGGTACGCAACTTTAGCCCAGCCAAATCCATCAGAATGCGGCAGCGGCGTCCCGTTTCACGTCGGCCCCGTTTGATTTGCCTGATCAAACGCACCCATACAGCCTCATCATCATGGGCGCAGTTGATACGGGCACAATCCATACCCTGCAATAGCATTTCCCTGATCAATGCATAATCATCCGCAGCGGTTCCCGGCAATGTCACCATAATTCGGACGTGTCTATGTGGAGGTGATTTCCCGAGCAGATTATTGGTATTGATTTCCAGCAGAGCAGAACCCTGTACGGAAGAGTCAACCAGCGAAGGTGGCATCTGCTCCGATTGTTTCCCGAGCGCGCGCTGCAACAGAACGATAATCGCTCTCAAGTTGCTCAGAACGTGCGGCTCCGCGCGTCCCATTGACGATAGTCCGGCCGCTGCCAGTTTTTCCTGCAGGGGGCGCATATCGCGCCGCCGCAGACCAAGATAATGTATGAGGTTCGCCGCGCTCCGTCGGTGGCGTACGTCTACTTTGTCTATTATCTCGCGCGATTCACTTTCCAGAACCAGAAGCTCTTGCTGAAGCTTTAACAGTTCATGCAATAACTCGGCGTAGGGATCCTTCTTGCCAGGCCTGGCTGGAAAGGCTTCAATAATCCTGTGTGACGGCTTCATGGCGGCATGAAATAATGCTGAAACAGTGACATGGTATTGTTGCGCCGGTGTGACAGATGTAAATAAAAAAGGCTTGCTTTTCAGTTAGAGTTAAATATAATAAGAATCATTCTTATTAATAAATGTGGCGATATTAGAATAGTAGTACATCCCTCGCGCTATACATCCTTCGATGTTTCGAAATGCCGGCTACAAGTGCCCAGTGAGGAGAGGAGGGGTATCTATTGACCTGTCGAAGCATGGGCTTCAAGCGAGGACTTCAGTATGAGTGTACTCGAAGCGACATGCTTCATTCAAAGCGGGGAAGTCGGGAAACTGTGAGTTGTTATTTGCTTTCAACAGTCCTTCACTAGCTTATAGTTTTTTTTGTAGTTTATATTGCGGTTTATATCTAACAGCTCTATAGCTCGCCAGCCCGTCCTGGGCAAGCCAGCCAAATTTTTATCCGTCAAGCGGGAATGCTGCGGAAGAACATTGTGGCCATGGCTATGAAATCTAGATAAAGGTATTTCAAGCAGCGTTGTGCTGCCTGGCTTGATTAGGACAAGGCGCCGGACGATTTCGCTGGCATCCTGCCTAATCCAGTGACGTGACGTGACGTGACGTGACGTGATGTGACCTGACGTGACGCTGAGGCGCATGGTTCATCAGTGGTAGTGGCGGCTCCTTCCATTTCCCTTGAGCATCAGGCTGAAAGGCGAGTTCCCGGTAATCAACCGGGATAAAAGGCCGAACCCAAAAACAGAACAAGATACCGAAGAGTAATTGCTAATAGAAACAGTTTTCATTTGCATTATTACTATTATTTATATTGTGATTATCGTTAATAGATCAAAGGCGCCAAAATGATCCTTCGCAGCATTCTTGATGGCATAGGGAATACCCCGATAGTCAGCCTCTCTCGCTTGTTCAACGATTCGCATTGCGAGGTGCTGGCCAAGCTGGAGATGTTCAATCCGGGTGGCAGCATCAAAGACAGGCCGGCGCACTACATCATCGAGCGGGGATTGGCGGACGGTTCAATAAGTCCCCGGTCGCATATTATCGAAAGCTCCTCCGGCAATTTCGCCATTGCACTCGCTATGGTTTGCCGCCTGCACGGGTTGCGTTTCACGGCCGTGGTGGACCCAAAGCTTTCATCCGCCAATCGCCAGATCATTCAGTGTTACGGCGGCAATATCGAACTGGTCACCGAAAAGGATCGCCAGGGCGGTTACCTGGAGACTCGTATCGAGCGGGTCAAGCGCATGCTGCGCGAGCAGCCCGATGCGGTATGGACAAACCAGTATGCCAACGACCGCAACTGGCAAAGCCATTACAACGGCGAAGGCGAGGAGATTCTGCGAGCACTGGACCGGCCGGCGGACTATCTGGTGCTTGGCGTCAGTACCTCGGGCACCATCCATGGCATTACCCGGCGCCTGCGCGAAGCATGGCCGGGCATGAAAGTCATTCCGGTGGATGCATTCGGCTCAGTACTGTTCGGCTCACCGCCGTCCGCCCGCGAATTACCCGGACTTGGTGCGAGCCGCGTACCTGAGTTATTGAAGCGCGACGAGCTTGGGCAGGTCATTCACGTTGACGACTATGAATCCGCTATTGCCTGCCGCCAATTGGTAAAACACGAAGGAATTTTCGCCGGGGGTTCATCCGGGTCAGTCATCGCAGCGATCCAGCGGCTTTCCACCCATCTGCTGCAGCCTGCGCGCATTCTCACCATCCTGCCGGATCGAGGCGAACGCTACCTGGACACGGTATACAACGATCAGTGGCTATTACGCATGAAAGAGCGTCACTTTGCGCGTTTATCAAAGCAGTTTGTCGAAACGCCTCTTGGGCAAACAGCATGAATACTTCAAATTCCTCGCCCATCATGCTCTACCTCAGCCGTAGTGATCTCAGCGCATTAGGTGGTGGGCATTCGCAACCCTATGTCGATGCAATAGTTGACGGATTGGCGTCGCATGCTCGCGGTGACTATGTACAGCCGCTTAAACCCTACCTGCGCTGGCCAGGGGCCGGCCATATCGCTGACCGTATCATCGCCATGCCGTGCTATCTGGGCGGCGAGCAGCCGATCGCAGGCCTGAAATGGGTTGGTAGCCGCCAGCACAATCCGACCCGCTTTGGCCTCGAGCGCGCCAGCGCGGTCATTGTGCTGAACGATGCAGAAACCAACTATCCGATCGCCATCATGGAGGGCGGGCTGATCAGCGGCATGCGCACGGCAGCCATTACCGCCGTAGCCACTCGGTACCTGGGGCGTACGGGTTTCACCGATGTGGCCTGTATCGGCTGCGGCCCGATCGCGCGCATGCAAATACAGGCATTGCTGGAGCAGTTTGCGCGTATCGAGCGTATTCATCTGTTCGATCTGTCCCCCGATGCCGCCAGCACCCTGGCCGGCATGCTGGCGGAAAACTACCCCGAAGTAGATTTTCTAACTGTCGGTTCGGCGGAATCCGCGGTGCGGGCGGCTGAAGTCGTCGTGACCTGTACGGTAACCGATTCTCCCTACCTGGCCTACAACTGGCTGAAACCGGGTGTTTTTATCAGCAATATATCCATCATGGACGTCCACAAAGATGTCTATGAGAAGGCCGACAAAGTGGTCGTCGATGACTGGGACCAGTCCAACCGCGAGAAAAAGATTATCAATCAACTGGTGCTGGAAGGACGCTTCAGCCGTGAGCGCCTGCATGCGGAACTCGGAGAGATCGTTATCGGCAGCAGGCCCGGCCGGGAGAATGATGACGAAATCATTTTGCTCAATCCCATGGGCATGGCGATCGACGATCTCATCTGCGCTCGCCATTTTTATCGCCTGGCACACGAACGCGGAATCGGTACTCGATTACCGCTATACGGTTGAGCACGCCGGTTATGCCATCTCATCCGTATGAGAGCGGTCTGGCTCAGGACGTGTTCGATGCGCTCTGGCTCGAAGATCTTTATGGTTTTCGCAGGCATTGCAACATGCATTCTATTACCGACGGCAAAGCAGTGCTGGAAGTGGCACTTGACGGCATACGGTCGCTACGCTGGCGAGGACAGCCGGCCTCCGGTTTGCGGCCCTTCCGGATCCTTAATCCACATCCGGTTCTGTGCACTGGCACACATACGATGTGTCTTGAGATTGGCGACGCTGTCGAGATATTGCAGACGGCGGACTGGTGGAGTGACCGAACAGGCCGGTTCGCACGATTCTTCAACCTTGCATATGGCCAAGCCGCGTTCACGGCAGCGCATGAACGCGATATCATGGCGCGCCTCATCGCCGTACCTGATGATCTGCTATCGTGGGAAGCCTTGAGCTGCCTGAAAGACCGGCCATTTCATCCCCTGGCTCGCGCCAAGGATTGGAATGAAAGCGATGGCTATGCTTATGCCGCTGAGACCATGACATTGCTCCCGCTGCGTTGGGTCGCAGTGCCACGAAGTCGAATAGTGACTGTGTCAGCGAATCAGCCCACGGGCCAGCCGCTGGTGGAAAATCTGCTCGACCCTGCGCAGCAAGATATATTGGTGAAGGCTGCTCGCACCTGTCATGCAGATAACAAAGACTGGTTATGGATGCCAGTCCATCCATGGCAATGGGCTTGGCTCAACCGGTCGATTCCCTCGAAACTCGCTGGCTGCATCGATTTATGTACAGGGCCTGGAGCGGCGATTCCCACCGCCTCGCTGCGCTCCCTCGCCATTCCAGGAAAACCGGGTACGCATCTCAAGCTCGCGTTATCCGCTCGCACGCTAGGTGCGGTCCGTACCCTGCCGTTGCGCTATCTGCATAACGGCATACTCGCCAGCGCCTGCCTGGAGTCCTTGCGCAGGCGCGATGCCTGGCTGGAAGCAAATCTTTTGTTATGCCAGGAGAATGAATGGTGGGCGTTGAGCCAGGGAGGCCAGCGGCATCAGCCAGGACAATACGATACGCTCGTATCCGAACCGGGTGAACTGGCCTGCATGCTCCGCCGCTATCCCGCGTTGCCCGGCGTGACGCTGGTTCCGATGGGGGCATTGCCGGTGACCACGGCTGGCGGCGCGCTACCTGCTTTCGATTATCTAACCGGTGCGATAAGCCAGGATGTGACAAGCCAGGAAGAAGCTGCCTGGCGCCTGTTTGCGGATGTCGCGAGGGCTTTGCTCGAGTTGGGCCTGCGCTGTTTCGCGTACGGCGTAATGCCGGAGCTTCACGGACAGAACGTGTTGCTGGCCTTCAAGGGCCAGCGGATTACCGCGCTGGTGCTGCGCGATCACGATACGCTGCGCATATGCCGCCGGATGCTCGAAGTGCGAGGTGTCACGCCGCCGGATTATGTCATCGATCGCACCACGCCCAATACACTGGAACTGAATACGCCGCGGGAACTGCTGGGTTATCTGCAGACTTTGGCTATCGAAGTCAATCTGTACGCCATCCTTGCCGCACTGGCAGCGCACTATGGCCGGGAAGAGGCCCATGGCTGGCGCATTGTCCGCCAAGCGCTCGAAATCTGTCTGGCATCTGTTCCGCTGCCGGCTGAAATTGCCAGCCAGACAAAAAACCTGTTGCTGAACGAAGCCGAGTGGCCCTTCAAACAAGTACTTGCCCCACTACTCGGTACCACAAGTTTCGGCACGGGTATGCCCAGCGCCATGGGTCGCCTGAAAAATCCTCTGCTGGCGGAGAGCCTTTCGAGTTCCGGCAGTGGATTCCGGGATATCAGTTATGCATAACCTCGCGTTGCTGCTGGCCTGCCAGACCGTCACCACTCTTGGGTTGATGGTTTTTGTGCCGATCATGCCACTATACATCGAGACGTTGACCGAGGTGGACACGGTGGATGCGGCGCAATGGAGCAGTCTCGCACTGGCGGCGCCAGCCGTGGGTACATTGTGCCTTGCCCCTTACGCCGGCAAGTGGTGCGACCGTTTCGGCTACAGGCGGATGCTGCTGGCATCACTGACCGTATTCATTGCCAGCATGTTACTGATGGCATTGAGCTCGAGCGTGCACGGTTTCATGCTGGGCCGTTTGCTGCAGGGCATCAGCACCATTGGTGTAGTTCTTACCGCATTCATCGGATATGTCAGCGACGATGCCTCACGCGGACGTTCACTGGGTTTGCAGGAAAGTGCCATTGCATGTGGCGCACTGGCGGGTCCCGTATTGGGAGGCATGATGCTGGACCACTGGTCGCTCAAGCCACTGCTGATCGGGAGTGCCGCACTAACGGGTATTGCCGGTGGAATATTATGGAGCCAGCTCAGCGAACCACGAAAAGCAGTGGCAATCCCAAGATCACCTTTTTCCGGCTTGCGCACCATGCTGGGCCACAGTTATTTGCGCAACTGGATGCTTGCGGCCTGTTTGATTCAGACGGCCGCATTCGCGTTTGTGAATGTATTCGCGCTTTACCTGACCGCGCTTTTCCCGAGCGTCGAGGCAATGGCGAGCAAAATCGGGTTGCTGCACGCGCTGGGTTGGCTCGCAACCATGCTGGCCGCACCACTGTGGGGCCATCTGAACGATCACGGTGAACCGCGGCGCTACTTCACACTTGCCGCCATGGGTTGCGCGCTATCGACCGGTCTGCTGATGGCTGTCGATCAGATCTGGCTTGTCGCCCTGTTGCGCCTGGCCCAAGGTGCCTGTTACGCCGCTCTGATGCAGTCGGTATTGCTGGCTTGCAGTCGTCAATTACCTGCCTCGTCATATGGGCATATGACGGGATTGAGCAGGAGTTTCATGGTCGTCGGCCAACTGTTGGGCCCGTTGCTCGTCATGCTCCTCCTACCGATCCTTTCTCCCGTCAATCTTGTCTGGCCGGTTGCCGTGCTGTTCTTCACC
>DATJHX010000241.1:0-8562 GCA_035493655.1 Nitrosospira sp. | reverse complement strand
AAAAATTATCAAAGTGCATACCAAAAACGTTCTTTGGAAAGGCTATACCCATCACGCGAGCGATGAAGAACCTCAATACGAGATCGAGAGCGACAAGACCAACCATATTGCGATGCATAAAGGAACGGCTTTGAAAAAAATACGCGACAGATGAGCCCGACCAGGCGCCTGTAGCTCGCCAAGACCGGACAGTAATCGACTCGAATTAAAGCCCAGCTAAAGCCCAATAAAACCCAACGGAAGAAGTAATCGGATCAGGATCAAGAGGATTCCGGTTTGCGCAACCCATAGTTCAATTGTATTTGAGATGACAACTCTGCTGTCCGCCTGGAGCCGGATCGGAGCCGTCGGGTGCAACAGTCGAACCTTCAGCATCAGTCCCCCACCATTCCAAGAGTGTCATTAATCAAATGCAGAGCGACAAGAAGGGGTCTATAACATATTGATGCGCCCTCTTGCCGCCTCCCCTTCCCGCTGATTCGCGCCGGACGCGATGTGATCGGCCCCCAAGCGCACTTATAGAATCTTGCCCGCGTGAAGCATCCGTCAGTATCAGCCTTTACCGAACCAACATGGAGCATCATTGAAACAAAACTGGGAGCAACTTGTCGCTGGTAAGCGCACAGCTGTACATTTCGGGCACCCGGCATAAGGTCGGGATATGAAATGATCTTGTCTTCCTTCTCCCATTTGATCCATCGCCACCTGCTCTGGTTTTTGCTCGGCGCCTATCTCATTGCCATGGTCGTGCCGATCCCTGGCTTATGGATCAGAAGTATCTCTTTCGGTGAGATCAATTTCTTCTCGCAGAAAACAAGCATCTCGCTGCTGATGATCATGCTCGCCATACTCATGTTCAACGCGGGCCTGGGCTTAAAATTTTCTGACCTGAAAAGCCTCATCCAGAAAAAATATCTCTTGCTGGCGGGGTTGGCAGCCAATCTGATCATTCCCATCGTTTATATTTACGGGATGACCATACCGATGCGGCTCTGGTATGAGCCATTCGAAGTCCAATATATTCTCGTAGGGTTGGCGCTGGTTGCCGCCATGCCGATTGCCGGATCATCCACTGCTTGGGCGCAAAACTCCAATGGCAATCTGGCCCTGAGCCTGGGATTGGTGTTTTTTTCCACGATTCTGAGCCCCATCGTCGCTCCGGTAACATTCAACATTTTTGGCGAGATGGCCTCGGAGGAGTATGAAAAAGTCCTGCATGGTCTGGCTGCATATGGCTCAGGAGGTTTCCTCGGTCTTTGGGTGGTAATGCCCGCGCTGGCAGGCATTGCTGTACGCCTGATGGTCAGAGAAGGTTGGCAAACAGACAGCATGAGGCATCTGAAGCTCATCAATAGTATTGTTCTCCTGTTGTTGAATTACTCCAACGCTTCAGTATCCCTGCCGCAGGCCATGGCTGAACGTGATTATGATTTTCTGGCCATTACACTGGCAATTACCGCAGGGCTGTGCCTTGCTCTGTTTGCCGCAGGATATGGCTTGAGCCGTTTGTTCAAGCTGAACCGGGCGGAAGGTGTTTCACTTATGTTCGGGCTGGGAATGAACAATAACGGAACCGGACTGGTTCTGGCATCGTTAGCCTTATCGGCCTACCCGAACATTATGGTGCCGATCATATTCTATAACCTGGTGCAGCACATCGTAGCCGGCACGGTTCAGGAAATAATGAGTCGAAGGGAAAGTAATCCGGATACCTGAAAATAGATCAATCGGAATAATTCGTACAGCAATTCACCTATTTTCAAAAGCAGATTCCGATGGCGCATACTGAAAGGCACAGAACCAATCGCATCGGATGGCTCCGCGCGGCTGTTCTCGGCGCAAACGATGGCATTGTTTCCACTGCCAGCCTGGTTCTGGGCGTGGCGGCAGCGGGTGCGAGTTCGCAGAACATTTTGATTGCAGGCGTTGCCGGCCTTGTGGCTGGCGCCATGTCGATGGCTGCGGGCGAGTATGTTTCCGTGAGTTCGCAGGCGGATACCGAGCGAGCCGATCTTGAATTGGAGCGTAAAGAATTGGCGGCCAATCCCGAACGCGAGCGGACTGAGCTGACAGCTATCTATATCAAGCGGGGACTTGATCCGGGACTAGCGTCACAAGTTGCGGCACAGTCGATGGCCCACGATGCGCTTGGTGCGCATGCGCGTGAGGAGCTGGGTATATCCGAGGTGTCGACAGCCCGGCCGGTTCAAGCCGCGTTGACATCAGCCGCCACGTTTTCAACAGGTGCCGCACTGCCTCTCCTGGTTGTCCTTTTGGCGCCGGTATCCGTATTGATGTGGGCGATTTGTGCAAGTTCGCTCGTATTTCTCGCGCTATTAGGCGCTATGGCTGCCCGTGCAGGCGGCGCTTCCGTCATTACCGCCTCGGCTCGCGTGACCTTTTGGGGGGCGCTGGCTATGGCTGTGACGGCTGGAGTTGGAGCCTTGTTTGAGGTGTCCTGATGCAAGTACCAATAAATCCGGCCCGGGAATTCCGCCCGACCCGATCGCATTCCACTCATCTCCGCCAATTCCAATGGCTGCCACGGGCGCCAGGATCATTGCTTTACGTCTTCCGCCAGTCGATGGTGATAGTGAGCCATGTTCATGTTGGCGTCCGCGGCTTCCTGGTAAACCCGGACCAGAGCCTGCGAATGTTCTATCAGATCTTCGGTCTGCCTGCCATAGTAGTAGCCGTGCTCCTGATATTCCGCAAGCATTCTCTTTTGCTGATCTGCCTTTGCCTGCATTGTTTTCGCAGCATCTTCGTAGTGCCGGGCCAGAGCCTCATAATCGGCACTGGTTTTGGCGCTTCTAATCGCGCTAGTCATATCCATGGGGTGAGGTTCGATATGGGCGCAGGAAGCCAATAGGCCCAAGACAGCAATAACGGCGAGAGCAATAGGCATTTTCATGATGGTTTACCTGTTGGTTGTTATGAGGTTGTTATAGGAATAGAGTCAATAATAACACTATTAACTATAGTGGTATTTACAACTTGATGTGATTGAGCCGTAGCGTGTTTGTGACTACGGATACTGAACTCATCGCCATTGCGGCGTTGGCAATGGGCACCAGCGCCATGTCACAGACGGGGCAATCGCGAGGTGCCCTGCGACATCGCTTTCCAGACCTTGCGCTGAAACGGGAAAGGTTGCCCAGCCGCGCAATGCAAGCCCTCGCTCCGCGCGCGCATGGCTTGTGTCCCATCCCACTATGCCTATGGCGCGCCAATGCTCAGGCCGTGTCGGGAAGCAGCGCGGCCAGCGTCTGCAGCGTATCCGCCTCGGCGACCAGCTTGTCCTGGCGCCAGCGCAGCATCCGCGGAAAGCGCACCGCAATGCCGCTTTTATGGCGGCTGCTGCGGGAAATTCCTTCGAAGCCGAGCTCGAACAGTAGCGTCGGCTCCACGCTACGCACAGGGCCAAAGCTTTCGCGCGTGGTTTTGCGGATAATCGCGTCAACCTGCGTCATCTCCGCATCGGTGAGGCCCGAATAGGCCTTGGCAAACGGGACGAGAACGCGATCCGGGTTTTCTGGCGACCCGTTCCATACGGCGAAAGTATAATCACTGTACAGGCTGGCGCGTCGGCCATGGCCCCGCTGCGCATAGATCAGCACAGCATCCACGCTCATCGCGTCGATCTTCCATTTCCACCATCTGCCGACGTCCTTGGTACGTCCCACGCCATACGCGGCATTCCACTGCTTGAGCATGAAACCTTCCGTGCCCTGGCTGCGCGCGCCTTCCCGCAGGATGGCCAGCTCCTGCCAGGTGCTGCCCTGGACAGCCGGACTCAGGCGCAAGGGTAATCCCGGTGCCTTGGGCGCATGCTTTTCCAGCAGCGCCTCAAGGCGCGCGCGACGCACGTATTGCGGCTGCCTGCGCAGATCCTCCCCTTCCTCCTCCAGCAGGTCGTATGCCAGCAGGACCACGGGCTGCTCCCGCAGGATCCTGCTGCCGAGGGTCTTGCGCCCCAGGCGTTTTTGCAGTTCATTGAAAGGCTGGACCCTTCCATCGCGCCATACGACGATTTCGCCATCCAGCACCGTGCCGTCGGGCAGGGACAGGCCCGCCTGCGCCAGTTCGGGAAATTGCTCGCTGACAAGTTCTTCCCCGCGCGACCATATCCAGGACTGACCGCCGCGCTTGACCAGCTGCGCGCGGATGCCATCCCATTTCCACTCCACCAGCCAGTCAGCGCGAGAACCGAGCAGTTCATCAAAATGTGCTGACGGCTGGTTGAAGGGATGCGCAAGGAAGAAGGGATAGGGGTGGCCGGCGAGCTGCGGGCCTTGTTCCTGGGCATCTTCGGGGCGGATCAGCGCCAGGAAACCGGCAGCGGTTGGTTGCGAGCCGGTTTGCGTATAGCCCATCAGTCGCTGTGCCATGCGCTTGGCATCGACGCCGCTGACCGCAGCCAGTGCCTGCGTGACCTGGAGCCTGGAGACCCCGACACGCAGACTGCCGGTGATCAACTTGAAATACACCAGCCGATCCGCTGCGCCAATAGTCTTCCATTGCGCTAGCAGGCGGGCGCGCAGTTGTTCTTCGGGCAAACCCCGCAGGGGCAATAGGTGCGCCGATAGCCATTCGGCCAGGCTGAGTTCCTGCATGTCCACCGGTTCGGGTAACAGCAGGGCAATAGTCTCGGCTAGGTCACCCACGGCCTCGTAGCTTTCCACGAACAGCCATTCGGGCAGCGCGGCAACTTCCTGTGCCAGCGCCTTGAGAAGCCTGTTCGGTACCATTTGGCGGGGCTTGCCCCCCGCAAGGAAGAATACCGCCCAAGCGGCGTCCGCCGGAGCGGTGCTCCGAAAATAGCTTTGCAGCGCTGACTGTTTCGCCAGACTTGAAGTGGAATTGTCAAGCTCGCGATACAGTGCTGAAAAAGCTTTCATCAGCTTTCCAATGGCCGCGGGCGCGGCGCCGCCGACAAGGCCGGGCTGAAGCCGGAAGCGCCTGGATCCGGTTCGCCAGCCGTGTCCCTGTCCGTGCCGGTAGAAGGTGTTGCATCGACGGCAGGGTTTGAACCCCGCATGTCGGGCGACAGGCCGGCCTCCGTATGGACGGGATCGGCCTCCTCTTCGCCGCCGTATTCAGTAGCAAAGGCTTGCGCGTCGAGGCCCTGCTCGCGCAGGTAACGGACCATGACGGCGATGTTGCCGTGCGTCACGAAAACCTGCCCGGCCCCAGTGCTGCCGATGGCGCCATGCAAGCCTGGCCAGTCCGCATGGTCGCTCAGGACGAAGCCGCGATCCACCCCGCGCCGGCGGCGCGCGCCCCGCAGCTGCATCCAGCCACTGGCAAACGCATCGGAATAGTCGCCAAAGCGCCTCAGCCAGGGCGTTCCCGCGGCCGAAGGCGGCGCCAGCACCAGCGCCTGGGAAAGCGCCGATTTGTTCATTGCCTGATCCGTCGCGCGAAATGTGCCGGGCAATGGCACGCCGGTGGCGCGGTAAACGGCGTTGAGCGGTTCCACCGCGCCATGGCAGACGATAGGACCGATGCTGCTATCCACGCCTCGCAAAATGCGTTGCGCCTTGCCAAACGCATAGCAGAAAAGTATTGAGGCACGGCCTGCCGCTGCATTCTGCTGCCACCAGTCATTGATGTCGGCAAAAAGAGCGGTTTGTGGCGGCCAACGGTATATGGGAAGCCCAAACGTCGATTCGGTGATGAAGGTATCGCAGCGCACCGCCTCGAAAGGCCTGCATGTTCCGTCGTCTGCCAGCTTGTAGTCGCCCGAAGCGACCCATACCCTTCCCTTTCGCTCCAGCCTGACCTGCGCCGATCCCAACACGTGCCCTGCGGGATGCAGGCTGATGCGAACGCCCTTGTGTTCAATTGCTTCGCCATAATCCAGCGTCTGGAGGCTGATATCCCCACCGAGACGGATGCGAAGCAGCTCGGCGCTGTCGCGATGCGCCAGATAATGCCCATTTCGCGGCCGTGCATGGTCGCTGTGCGCATGCGTGATCACAGCCCTATCCACCGGCCGCCAGGGATCGATGAAAAATTCGCCCTCGGGACAGTACAAACCTTCAGGGCGGCTTACGATCAAGGGAAGTGTCATCCCGAAATTGGATAGGCTTTTTCGAAATAGGTTTTGTAACTTCAGCAACCCGGACAGCGAAAATAGCGGATGCTTTCCGTGAATAATTACATGGGTTGCAAGGTCATTTTTTCAAGACCTGTTGATGAGAAGCAGCCTTGCAGGATTGTTGGCGAGAGGGGCGGCGGGCATGAAGGCCCCATGTTTCGACCCCTGCCTGAAATAATATTGCGCCCTGGCGAGGCGCATCATGGGGTAACCGGGGTCCTGGCAACGAGGAGTATGTTTATGGGTTCGAAGTTGAGAACGCCGGGCGGATTTCAGGACAATATCTGCCCCTCCGACCCCGGCGGCATTTCCCGATGCGATTCCCCCCTTTAGTCTTTCGGCAAAACTGGCGCCCATTTATCGGTTTTGCGCGAGGTATGACACTGGCTCCATATTCTGGCGTTGCAAAGCGAGCTTCACGCCTTCATCGGCTTCCATTCGCGCACGATGTTTTTTCAGATTCGGATAATTGTCGATGGAGAGTGGGGTCTGTTCAATCCATCGCGTGAGTACATAGAGATAGGCATCGGCAAAACTCCGATCCTTCAGATACCAGTCACCGGCGGCTGCTAGATTCCTATCCATGCGATCGTAATGCGTTGCCAGCTTTTCATACGTTTTGGCCTTGATTTCTTTTTGGGCCGACTCACTGTCCGCGAACGCCTGTGCTGCAAAGTGTGGACCATAAGTTGCATGAACTTCCGAAGTCATGTAACTCAGCGCTTCGGCTTCCTTGCGTCCCAGCTTCTGATCGCGCGCATAGCCCTCTTTGCCGTATTCGGCTCCGAGATACGCCAGAATCGCCGCGGCTTCAGTTAATACGTCGCCGTCGTCAAATTGCAGGGCCGGCACCTTACCTTTTGGATTGATAGACAGATACTCTTCTTTTTTTTGATCTCCACGTTCCATCGTTTTGATCGTCACCGGGGCATTCAGCCAGGCGACGGCAATGTTGGGTGCCAGCGCACAGGTACCCGGCATAGTATAAAGAATGGGGTTACTCATCACGTGCTCCTAAAGTTCATTGGCAACTCCTGAAAACAGTTTGATTTAGCAAAACTGCCAACCGAAGCGTCCTATTCATGGTTAATCTTTGTCGATTCATGTCACGACACTTGATATGGTTATTTATCATATTAAGTGAAATACGATCCTGATGTCATTATCCTGAACAACGGAGACGCCCAGGTACTGGGTCATGACCCAATTATCATGGATAAAAAGGATGTTTACGAAGCAGCTCCCAGGGCAACCATTATTGCCGGTCAGTGTTGCATAAGGCCGTGGCGAAGCAATAAGGAAAGAATCCGTGAAAATTGGCTATGCGCGGATCTTCATCGTGTTATGGAACACAGTCTATTTGGAACGTGCGGTACAGGTGTTACGGGACTCGGGGAAGGACGTAGACGACAAGCTTCTGCCACACCTGTCACCGCTGGGTTAGGAGCACATTAACCTGACTGGTGACTACGACTGGCGGCAGAACAAACAGGTTGAACAGGGTAAGTTCCGACCGCTAAGAATGTCTGCTGAGGCTTAGCGTACGTTTTTTTCCGTTTCGTGAGCTGACCCCGAGCCGCAGACCGAACAGAATTCATCCAGAATCTTGCCCTTGTCAGCACGTTTTGCCTTGTGATAGCTGTTGCGTATTGCCTTAAGATACGCCTGTTTCTCACGTCTACCCATGTCGATAACCTCCCTCAGTCCCGGTTACCAACCATTTGAGGCGACGTTTCCCCTTAACCCATCCCCTCGGTTACTTTTTTATTGAGGCAATTCGAGGGGCAACTTTACTGGATCAAATTCTCTGGGTTTGGACTATTCTCAAATTGTCTATGACAAAATCAATCTGCTGCTGATACCTGAGATGTGTGATCTAGGATCGAGTCTCATAACAATGAAAGGAGAAACAGATGTTAAAAATTACTAATGTTAAAAATTACTAATTTTATGCATTCTCGGAATAAGATCGCCTTCTCGCTAGGAGTAGTACTAGCCAGTGTCCTTACGTCAGCCCTCGGGCAGCCTGCGCCAGCCTTGCGCGCGGTAGTATCGGCAGACGCCGCGCCAGAGACTATGTCACAGTTGTTCGCCGAACTTGGAGCTGGCGAAAGAACAATCTCTGTACCGGGTGCGGCTTGGATGCAATTGCAGTTCTCAAGGGTACACCTCGGGCCGGATGGTGTGTTAACCATCACTGACGCATCGGGTGAGTTCCAGACGTTTTCGCAGGCACAGATCGACGCCTGGGGTGGGTTAAGCGCCGTGTTTAACGGATCGGAAGTTCGCGTCAGCTTAAAACCAGGAGATGGCGCGACGGAGCCTGTCTCGGCCAGAGTCAAGGACATTATCATCGGCCTGCCCGCCTCCGCTGTCAGCGGGGCCGAAGTTGTGACACCGCAGCCGTTACGCAACCTGCTCGGTCCAGACATCAAGCGCTTCCTCCCCGACGACCTACG
>DATJHX010000240.1:0-6470 GCA_035493655.1 Nitrosospira sp. | reverse complement strand
GAGTATTTTATGAAAAAGTCGCCAGGAAGGGGACAATAAGCGCGTATAGAATTTCAGGCTGAACTTCGATATGAATAGATGGAATACTCAATACTCTCGTGAACATTAAAAGCGTTACCAAGTTTTCCAATGTTGCCCTTGCCCTGCTGCTGGTCATTATGGGGCCGCTCTTCTTCCACGAGCTGACTATACGGGAGGAAATAAACACTGGCGAGCGCCGCCGTTATCAGGCGCTTATGCTGGCTGACGAATTGCTGCAAAGCTCAGATGACCTGACGCGCATGTCTCGCACCTATGTGATCACAGGAGATCCCATCTACAAGCACTATTTCATGGAGATATACGACATTCGCAGAGGGATAAGACCGCGCCCGTTGAACTATACACCTGCTTACTGGCATCTGGTTGCAGCGGGGAGAGCGCCGGCCTTTGAACCAGGTGAAGCGGTTCCCATGCTGGAGATGCTCCGCCGGGCAGGCTTCAGTGAAGAGGAATATGCACTGATGCGGAAAGCCCTGGAGAATTCCGAGGCGCTGGCCGAACTTGAAAAACAGGCATTCGCGGCCGTGGAAGGTTTCCGAGAAGACGGAACGGGCAGCTTTACGGTAAGGGCGAAGCCTGACCGCGCGCGCGCCATTCAACTGCTGTTCGGTAAGGGTTATACAGCTCATAAAGCTGACATCATGGAGCCGATCCAGCAGGTTATGGACTTATATAACGTCCGCATGCAAAATGAGTTAAACCGGAAGCTGGCCCGGCTTGAACGTCAAAGCCTTATCGAGATGGTGCTGATTTTTGCTGCACTGCTCGCTACCATGGGCATTCTTTTTTATACCCGCCTGGGTATATTACAACCTCTAACCGAGCTTGGCCGGCAAGTGGCGGGGCTTACGCGTGGCGCCTATCCCAGCCGTTATGGTAAAGCCGCTACCAATGAAGTGGCCAAACTCAGCGAAGCCCTAACACTGGCTGATGCAGAAAAACAACAATTGCTCGAGAACGAACGCATTGCAAGAACGGAAGCCGAGCGCGCCAGCCAGCTTAAGGATGAGTTTCTGGCGACGCTTTCCCATGAGTTGCGGACTCCGCTGAACGCGATTCTGGGATGGTCGCAGCTCATCCTGAGTGGGACCATGAAAAAGGAGGATATCCATAAAGGCCTTGAAACGATTGAAAGAAATGCCCGCGCTCAAAATAAACTGATTGAAGATCTTCTTGAAATGAGCAGCATCATTTCGGGAAAGGTGAGGCTGGATATGCAATCATTGGATGCCGCCAGTCTGGTTGATGCAACAGTTGAGTCAGTCGTGCCGACAGCGCAAGCCAAGGGAATTGTTCTCACAAAAAACATTGATTCACAAGCCAGTCCTATTTCCGGCGACCCCAACCGGCTCCAGCAGATCTTCTGGAACCTGCTGTCCAACTCGATAAAATTTACGCCGAGGGGAGGTAAAGTAGCTGTTACGGTCGAGCAGTTGGGTTCTCTTCTGGAAATTCGAATCGATGACTCGGGCTTGGGGATTTCCCCCGAATTCATGCCCTTCGTATTCGATCGCTTCAGGCAGGGCGATGCTTCGCTTACCCGGCAATATGGCGGCCTGGGGCTCGGGCTGGCCATTGTCAAGCAACTTGTGGAGCTTCACGGGGGAACAGTCCGGGCCGAAAGCGCCGGTACCGGCGAAGGGTCGTCATTCATTGTAAACCTGCCGCTGGCCACCGCGGAGGGGGGCTTGGAAAACAGCTTCTATGGGCAAAATTCATTTCCTCGAAGAGTTCCTTCGTTCGGGGGCCGGAAGGTGCTCGTGATCGACGACGAGCTGGATGCGCGCGAGCTCATTAAACGAATTCTCGTTCGCTGCAACACCGGTGTGATAACTGCCGCGAACGCGGAGGAAGGGTTGGAAATTTTGAAGATGGAACGGCCAGACCTGATTATCAGCGATATTGGAATGCCGGGGAAAAACGGCTATCAATTCATGCTTGAGGTCAGGAAACTGTCAATGGAAGACGGGGGGCAGACTCCCGCCATTGCGCTCACAGCGTTTGCGCGCCCGGATGATGCGCGCAAGGCGCTGGACGCCGGCTACCAGAAGCACCTTTCGAAGCCCGTCGATGCGCATGCGCTTATCAATATAATCACCGACTTGATCGGGCGGCAGCGTGAAACCGGGGAATAGTCCGGCAAAAATAATCCGAGAGATCGCTGCAGGCGCGCGGCCGGCTCCCTTTTGCCATGGGACCCACAGGGCCTATGATGCATCTATCCCTACGGCATGCACCGATATCGTCCTGCAGCACACTCTTCTGCATTTCGATGCACTCCCGCATTCGTCTTTTTATGAAAGCAATGGCGGGATATCTCTGATTGTCCCGCACTAATAAGTGCGACACATTGCCGCATGCGACAATATGCCACATTGATTTCCCGATATGAATAACAAATACTCGGCCCCATCGGAGTTTACTGATGAGCAATTCCGATGCAGCGTTTATTTTTTAACTTCTATCGGGAAACCCTATGAAAAGAACGTTCAGGTACGCACTCTTGCTGGCTGGGGCCACTTCATTGCCAGCGCTGGCCCACGTAACGTACACCGGCCGTAATTTCGGCACTTTCGACAATACTCATACGTCTTCCACCCTAATGGACCAGGCAGTTCCGGGCAACTTCGGCTGGATCGACGGAACCGATTCGGATTATGGCGACAGTCACAAATTGCGCGCCTATCGCTTCACCTTGACCGAGCCGGCCACCATCACACTTTCGTTCAAGGAGGCGACCTCGCAGGTGACGGACTTCCGCGGGAATGTTTTTACTTCCCAACTCGGCCTGATACCGGGGTTTTCACTTTACCAAGGCCTTGCGCATGTTGCCCCGGAGCCCTTCGACCATGATTCCGGTGTACTGTCACTGGCCAGCCGACCCGATTATACCGAAGGTTCATTCAGGGCTTTGACCGATTGGTCGATTGGCAACGATCCCGGAAATCTCAATGGAACGGCTATCCCTTCCAGCCTGAGTTTTTTTAAATTCATCGGCGACGCCTATGATGGGACTAGCTATGGTTCCGATGGGACCCTCGATCATGTGGTTTCGAAAACGTTTTCAAATTTGGCAGCAGGCGATTACTCGGTGTTCCTGGGCGGAGTTGATTATCTGGCGCAGGACATAAAAAACCCAGACCTGAATACTCAGTACGGGATAAGCGGCACGTTGGTAGCGGGCGCGGTGCCGGAGCCCGAAACCTACGCCATGCTGCTGGCCGGCTTGTGCCTGATTGGAACAATCGTGCACCGGCGAGCGCCGGGTTAATGAATTTAATGCGCCGTCAGGCACAATAATGAATGATGAGCAACGTAATATCTAACGTTGCGTAAATCGGGGCTGCGATAGCAGCCCTTTCGTCTTTGTAAGCCACTCAGAGATCACCTAAAACGCCAGCCAGCCGCTCAAATAAACGGTATCGTTGCCGGGCGCGTTGCGCGAGAAACCATCATAATTGCGGAAGCCGCCGTTGAACTGGAAGTAATGAATGTACTGAACCGTAAGTTTAAGGTTCGCAAGCGTGGACAGCACCGAGGTGCTCTTGCCGAAGGGGACATAGCTCACCTCGGCTGTAAAGGCCCGGCTATTGGGTTTCCCTGCCAGGCTGCCGCCAATGGGATCAGGAGAGAATATGACGTTGTCCCGCGTTCCGGAGGTTTGCGCATAGCCGAGGTTAAGCGAATAAGTCTGGCGGAAAGTGTATCCGCTTCTCACGCGAACAACATCGAGGCTGCCATGCTTCTTCTCCGCAAAACCTAGCGCTACACTGGCATTGAGATCACGGTGCTCGCGAACGTAGGTGGCATTGACCTCAAAGATATGTGTAGGGTTTGCAAGATACTGATAAGTCGCGTCGAAACCAAAATCGGTATATTGATCGGTACCAGTACCCAGTATTCGCTGTGGATTGGCATTCGCTCTCATGCCGAAGGAGCCGATTGCACCATAGTGACCGTGCCAATCTTTCTGAAGCGCCACTCGCCAGTAGGGCGCGCCACCGTCAATCCGGTTTTGCCCCGCGTCAAACGTTCCAATTCCTTGCTGCACATTCCGCGGAAGGCTGGTATATCCCCCTCCTTCGACGTATAAGAGATTGTTCCACACCGTGTATACAGTCGCGCCCACAACCTGGCTGCCAAGAGACTCGATGAACAGCCCTGCAGCAGGCGTGGGTGCGAGCGGAGAAGAGGCCCATGGAAAGCCCCATGCAGGGGTGGTATTCCAGAGATCCTGAACGGTAGGATTATTGTTCACTGAAACACCGTAAACGAAACGACTACCCGCCAGGTCCGCATAATTGGCAAAACGGACATCGGTGTTATCGAGCGCTCCGGTATTACTTACGCCATCATAGGTCCCCTGTACGAATGCGCCTATTTTGGAGGTAATGCGGCCCGCATAAAAAATCGACGCTTCGTCGATGGTTGCATTATTGTTGGGGCCGAAGCGGTCAGCCGCACCGCCAGGCTGCCCGTTATTGGTATGTGTGAACGACCCGCGTATCATTCCTGCAATAGGAATGAATTTGGTTCTATCATCGCTTACGTCGGTATAACCGTACAGCTTGAAATTGCGCCCGGTAGGCGTAAGGCCCGGGCCAAACGCCTGGACATGGCAGGCACTGCACGGCATGCCGGTCTGGCGGGCAAAGCTGGGCAGCGCTTTGACTTCGGCGCTCGACAGCATGATCAGTATCGCCACCAGAATAAAGCCGGGAGGGATAATGCTTTTCGATAGGATCATTGCTTGGACGGGAGGCGGGCGAGGTATTGAAAAGACTTTGCGGACCAGGGCAAGGTCAATTAGGAAAAACCTTGAATGGTTGTATCGCATTGTGGAGTATGCTGCCCGCCCGCCGCTGCCACCTTGATCACAACGGCAGTTTGCCGGCCCGGGCCTACATTTTTTCCCACATCACATTACGCTTCTTTTTTGCTGCCGTGGTGAGCAATTCGATCAATGGCAACGCCCTATAAGCCAGACTTACAGACTGGTCCTCACGGTCGTTGCCAGGTTTTTCTTCGGAAACGTTCTGTTTTGCT
The DNA here is from genome assembly GCA_035493655.1 of Nitrosospira sp. Classification (GTDB taxonomy): domain Bacteria; phylum Pseudomonadota; class Gammaproteobacteria; order Burkholderiales; family Nitrosomonadaceae; genus Nitrosospira. The sequence goes on along the minus strand of DATJHX010000240.1, from coordinate 1,382 downwards.
GCCGCCTTTTGAGGCTCGATAGCCCGCCTCAACCGATCGAGCGCAGCGGGCACATCCTCAGCGAGTATGGCGCTTGGCACCGTTCCGCTATGCCCCATCATTTTAAGCAATTGCTGGGCAACATCGCCAAACATGATGATGTCCGCATACGCATCGCTCTTGAATTTTATCAACATGGCCTATCGGCCAGGCAGATTTACTGTCAACTCCAAAGTGGGCCGTGGGATGCATCTCGGGGCAGATAGCCACTCGTGCGTGCATATCTCGGCGCATACCCGGGCCTCGCCCTTCTGCCCGCGCCCCCAGCAAAAACGAGAACAATCAGGCCTGCGATGAACATGGAAACCGTTTCAGGCTCCGGCACTGCGCTGGCAAAAGCCCCTGCAATAAAACCATCCGCCCGGCTCGTGGGATGAATGTTGTCCCAGAAAACGTGGCCCTCAGGATTGCCGCAAGAAGAAATATCTCCGGGGGACACACAAGGGCTATCGACATTTGTAAAACCGAACTTTGCCGGATCCTGGACCACGCCATTGAAAAAAGAATAGACATCGAAGCTGGCAATACCAGCCCCTGGAAGATGTAAATTTCCCAGTTCGGTCGCCAGCGCGGAATTAAAGGCAAGCGAAAAAGCCTGCGCTTCAGGTTTATGGAGCTGGTCAGGCGTCAGGCTTAGGTCTGGCAGGTTCGGCACCAGGAAATGTTTTGCCCCCGCACTCGCCAGGGTGCTGACATACCCGGCCAGATTGTGGGCGGCTGCGGCAGCAGGATCACCCGTAAAATAATCATTCGCCCCGCCCCAAAGAAAATACAGCGCATTGGGATCGGCTGTTCCTTTCGAGTCAGACAGATAATTGTCCACCTCCTGTTTCATTCCGGGAAGGTTGATGATGCCGCCAAGATTAAAACCGCTGTTCGAATCTCCCGTGTTCGCCCCTGCCACGGCATAGCTGCGAAAGTTCATGGGATTCACCCCCCCCGGGAATAGCGTGGCTGCCAGTTGTTCAGAGGCAACCGGTCCGTCGGCGAGCCGTCCATGAGAGTACGGTCCGAGCAGGCCGCATTGGTGGAGAGGATCGCAGTTATCGCCGAGAAGTTTATAGAGGCTCATCACGGCTGAATCGCTGTCGCCGACATCGGAAAGGCTGTCGCCGAATGTATAGAGCGTGGTGAAAGAAGATGCGGACGAAGCCCAGACATTTCCCGAAATCAGCAGTGAAACAGAAAAGGCGACAAACATTTTTCGTATTTTCATGATACCTCTCCCATTCGAGTTGATAACAAACGGACGCCTTATGCCTTATTACTAAATTACCGATCCACTATTACCGATCATATTGGCGTCCAGCCGAAACTGGCCGCGCCGCGCGCTGCGGCCCTTC
>DATJHX010000239.1:0-12543 GCA_035493655.1 Nitrosospira sp. | reverse complement strand
GCGAGATGGAGCGGGGTGAAGGTGCTGCGTTTCTCTATTGGTTTTGGTCAGCCTTTATTAACCAGACGCCTGGGAAAAGACCAGACAGAATGGGTGGTGGCTGCTTTTCCGCTTGGCGGCTATGTCAAGATGCTGGATGAGCATGAAGGTCAGGTGGAACCCCAGGATCAAGCCCGAGCTTTCAATCGGAAGCCGGTTGGTTACCGGTTTGCCATTGTTGCGGCAGGCCCCATCGCCAATTTTCTGTTGGCGATACTGCTTTACTGGTTCCTGTTCATGCTCGGCATCAGCGGTATGAAGCCCGTTCTGGGTCCGGTGAGTCCGGCTACTCCCGCTGCATTTGCAGGTTTCGAGGCAGGAGAAACCATCCTGAAAATTGGAACCGAAACAGTCAACACCTGGCAGGATGCCCGCTGGTTGCTACTGTCCAATGCGGCGGACAGATCGCCATCTGTGGATGTAGAAACTCGAGGCGTGAGCGGTGAAGTCACTATGCGTCTGATGGACTTGAGCCACGTGAGCGCCGATGATCTGGAAGGCGATTTTCTGAAGAAGATTGGGCTGATCCCATATCAGCCGCCGATCAAACCCATCATTTCCATAGTAAACCCGGGCAGCGCGGGGGAACGCGCTGGACTATCACCCGGTGATGAAATTCTGGCGGTGAATGGCCAGAAAATTGATTTGTGGCAAGATCTGGTACAGGCGATCAGGGAAAGTCCGGGAAAGAAAATGTCGCTGGAAATCCGGCGTGACAGCAAGATATTGGATAGCGAGGTTATCCCCGATACGGTTACAGAAGACGGTATCAAAACCGGAAAAATCGGTATCGGCCCGCAAGTCGATCACGATGAACTGCGAAAACTGCTTACCGAGGTCAAATATTCCCCAGCCACAGCGATGATCAGGGCGATAAAAAAAACCTGGGAAACCTCAGTGTTTACGTTGCAGATGATAGGCAAAATGGTGGCGGGAGAAATGTCGTGGAAGAATGTGAGCGGCCCCATCACAATTGCCGACTACGCGGGAAAGTCCGCTCAAATGGGAATATCGTCTTATCTCGGCTTTTTGGCGGTCATCAGCATCAGCCTGGGAGTACTGAATTTGTTGCCTATTCCCGTACTGGATGGGGGGCATTTAATGTATTATGTGGTCGAAATGGTCAAGGGCAGTCCACTTTCTGCCAGAGCCATGGAAGTTGGTCAACAGGTCGGGATGGCGCTCTTATTTGCCCTGATGGTTTTTGCCATATATAACGATATAAGCCGCCTGCTCCCCGGTTAAGTATGAAAGTCAAATATCTCGTTGCGCTTGTTTCTGTTTGCTGCGCTTCGATTTCATGGGCGCGCGAGCCTTTTGTAGTCAGGGATATACGAGTCGAAGGCATCCAGCGCACCGAAGCTGGAACGGTGTTCAGTTACCTGCCGGTGAAGGTGGGCGACACGCTCGATGACGAAAAGGCCGCTGCCGCTATCAAGGCCCTGTATGCAACCGGCTTCTTCAAGGATGTGCGGCTGGAGTCCGATAACGGCATCCTGCTTGTGGTGGTGGAAGAGCGCCCTGCCATCGCACAGATCAGCATCACGGGCTCCAAGGAATTCGAAAAAGATAAGCTGAAGGAGGGCCTGAAACAGGCGGGTCTAGCGGAATCTCGCATTTTCGACCGCTCCATGCTGGAGAAAGCCGAACAGGAACTGAAGAACCAGTATATCAGCCGGGGTAAATATGGTGTAAAAATCACCACTACCACTACCCCGCTCGACCGCAACCGCGTGGCGATAAACTTTACTATTGACGAGGGAAAAACCGCCAAGATTCGTAAAATAAATGTAGTGGGGAACCACGCATTCAAGGAAAAAGAGTTGCTGGGCGCGTTTTCGTTACGGACCCCCGGACTGCTGACCTGGTTTACAAAAGAAGATCAGTATTCGAAGCAGAAGCTTGGCGCAGACCTGGAATCGTTGAGATCGTTTTACCTCAATCGCGGCTTTCTCGAGTTCAGCATAGAGTCCACCCAGGTATCCATTACTCCCGACATGCAGGATATTTACATCACAGTAAATATCACTGAGGGCCCCGAGTACAAGGTTTCAGAGGTGAAGCTGGCTGGAGAAATGCTGTTGCCGGAAGCCGACCTGCGCAAGCTTATAAAGCTAGCGCCGGGCGAAGTTTTCTCGCGCGAGCGCTTGACCGAGTCAGTCAAGCTCATTACCGACCGGCTCGGCGACGACGGCTATGCTTTCGCGAATGTCAACGCATCGCCGCAACTGGATAAGGAAAAACGACAGGTAGCGTTCACATTTTTTATTGACCCAGGCCGCCGGGTTTACGTGAGACGTATCAACATAACGGGAAATAACCGCACTCGTGATGAAGTCATACGCCGTGAAATGCGCCAATTCGAAGGAGGCTGGTATTCGACCACCAAGATTAACCGTTCCAAAACGCGTGTAGACAGGCTGAATTATTTCAATTCGGTCAGCATTGAAACGCCGGCGGTTCCCGGAGTTACCGATCAGATCGACGTAAATATCGAAGTCAAGGAAAAACCCACCGGCGCTGTCATGTTTGGGGCGGGCTATTCCAACATGGAAGGCTTGATCTTGAGCGGCTCTATAGCCCAGGACAACATATTCGGTACCGGAAAATTCGTCAATCTCATTGTCAATACCGGTAGTGTCAACAAGACGTACTCGCTCTCTTATACCGACCCCTATTTTACCCGTAACGGCATCACTGCAGGTTTCGATCTTTACAAACGTACCCTCAACACGGCCACATTGGTGGCCGTAAACAATTTTAACACCGACACCACCGGAGCCGGATTGCGCTTAGGCATCCCGATCAATGAAAACGACAGCATCATGACGGGCCTTGGGATAGAAAACGTAATTATTCACCTAGGCGCGAACAGCCCGCAACGCAATATCGATTTTGTGGAGAAATTCGGAAAGAGTACGATCAACATACCCATGACTGTCAACTGGCGGCGGGATGGCCGTGATAGCGCCATCTGGACTACTTCGGGAACGACCCAGCGGGTAGCTGCCGAAGTCGGCTTGCCTGGGGGCGACCTCACTTATTACAAATTGAGTTATGACCTCAGGTGGTATTTTCCCCTTACTGATATTTTCACTCTTATGCTCAACGGAGAACTGGGCTATGGGGGCGGCTATAATGGCAAGGAGCTCCCCTTCTTCAAGAACTACTTTGCTGGGGGCAATACCTCGGTTCGCGGTTACAATATCAGCTCGTTAGGGCCGCGTGACGCGAATAACCGCACATTGGGGGGTAATAAGCGCGCCGTGGGTAGCATTGAAGTATTATTTCCGATGCCGGGCATGAAGAATGATCGATCAGTGCGGCCGAGCATATTCCTCGATGCCGGCTCGGTCTGGGGTCCAGGCGGCGTGATTCCCCAGCAGGAGGGCTTACGCTACTCTGCCGGCGTTGCTGTTATGTGGGTTTCGCCGATGGGGCCGCTTAAAATCAGCATAGCGCAGCCCCTGAATAATCATCCCGGCGATAATTTGCAGCGGTTCCAGTTTCAATTCGGGCAGCAGTTTTAACTGAAAAGCGACGCTGTTCCCCTGCTGCAGATACGATTTATATTCCAAGATTTAATGAACAATCTCGAGGCAATTGTGGAACGAAAGGTTCTGTGGCGGAGTTTAACGGTTGCGTGTTTCCTCTTCGCGTCTGTCTGGGGCTCGGTTGGAGCGCAGGCGGATGAAATCAAGATTGGCGTTGTGGATACAGAGAGGGTCCTGGCTGAATCAGCGCCGGCCTTGAGGGCACTGAAAAAGATCGAAAAAGAATTTTTGCCGCGGGACCAGGAGCTCAAGAAGATGGCGTCCCAAGCGAAGGCGCTCCAGGATATGCTGGAAAAAGATGGAAAAACCATGCCTGAAGCCGATCGGCGCAACAAGGAGCGCGAGCTGGCTACTCTGAATCGCGAGTACCAGCGCGCACAACGGCAGATGCGCGAGGATCTGAGCCTGCGCCAGAATGACGAGGTTGCCGCGCTACAGTTGACCGCCACCAAAGCTATCCAGGTTATCGCCGAAACGGAGAAATACGACTTGATATTGCCATTGCGGGATCTTATTTATCGCAGCCAGCGAATCGATATCACCGAAAAGGTCATCAAGGCTCTCGCTGACAAATAATAGCGAGTTCGTAAGACAAGACGTGCTCCGGGAAAGTTTTAAGCGGAATAACGGGAAATAGCGAAGATAGCGATCGCTCAGCAGTTTCAAGCAAATGGCGCAAATGGAAGATAACAAAAATCAGGAAAACCTTTCTGTGGATATCCACGAAATACTCAAATATTTACCTCATCGTTATCCGTTTCTGCTGGTAGACCGGGTGCTTTCATGTGAACCGGGCAAGGGCATTACCGCCCTCAAGAATGTGACTATCAATGAACCGTTCTTTAATGGACATTTTCCAAATTATCCAGTCATGCCTGGAGTGCTCGTTATTGAGGCTCTGGCGCAGGCAGCCGGTATCCTCACGCTCAAGAGCGTCAGCGCAAAACCGGACCAGGACTCGATTTTTTATTTCGTAGGCATAGATGCCGCGCGCTTCAAGAGGCCGGTGCAACCGGGCGATCAGTTGATACTCAAGGCAACAATATTGCGGGAACGAATTGGTATCTGGAAGTATTCCGCCAAGGCGGAAGTGGACGGGCGTGTCGCCGCGGAGGCCGAGTTGATGTGCACAATGCGCAGCAAATCATAGTATGAAGCAACACTGAATCTTCCAATTGGCCTGAACCCATTCTATTGTCCCTAAATCGATTTAATTGGCCGCGTCCGAGAGGCTTGGGGTAATGAAGTTAAAAAAGTAAAGGCAAGCGCCGCGTAAGAGACATTTGGAGACGTGGGAGACGCTTACATCATACTGTGCGATGCCTCTTTGGGGCCGAACACAAACAGGATGCCGTTGGCGATCAAGGATGTAATTGGAACCAGGAAGTATGGAAAGCGCAGCCGATGAATTCAACCGGGTTTGCGGTGTTGACGAATCCGGTAGAGGGCCGCTGGCGGGGCCTGTATTTGCCGCGTGCGTCATTCTCAATCCCGCTCATCGAATCGAGGGCCTGGCGGATTCCAAAACCCTCAGCGAGCAGGAACGCAACAGGCTGACTGCAGCCATCAAGGCCTATTCCACTGCCTGGGCCATAGGATCCGCGTCTGTCAGAGAAATTGAACGTTTGAATATTCTACAGGCGAGCCTGCTCGCCATGAAGCGTGCTGTAAAAAGCCTTTCAGTCATTCCCACCAGGGTGCTGATCGACGGGAATCATAGTCCTCGTCTGAGTTTTCCTGTCACCACCATTGTCAGAGGCGATAGCCTGGTACCGGAAATTTCCGCAGCATCGATTCTCGCTAAAACCGCTCGCGATGCCGAAATGGTTGTGTTACATCGGCGCTTTCCACATTATGGCTTCGATCGGCACAAGGGATATTCAACGGAGCAGCACCTTGCGGCATTACGCATTCATGGCGTTTCGATTGCGCATCGACGCAGTTTTGCGCCTGTCAGAGAATTGATGGGTGAACCTGAAAAGCTGGAGCAGTCAAAATTTACTGTTTACTAAATCCTTCGCTTACTGAAATCCTGCTCACAAATCCTGTCTGGTTTCCTTCCTGGTTTGGGTGTCCGATTCGAGGCCTTCGATACCCATGTCGTCCGAAAAGTTAATCTCGAATTTGATTTCATTTCCCAGTCAGTAATGCAATAATGCCCCTCACAATAGAGCGAATGGAAGGGGGCTGGCGGCTAAGGGACTAAAATAAAAAGACTTGAGCTACAGGGCAGTCCTCGATCCTTGCTTCAATTTTGTCCCAACTCAAATTTTTCATTTTTCCATAACTTATTTTCCATAACTTAACAACGGTTCCAGTACTATGCGCATTGAAAAAGACACAGTGGTATCACTCGACTATCAACTGTCCGATCTGGCCGGTAAAATTATGGAAAAGCCGAGCGCGCCAATCAGTTATCTCCATGGTGGTTATGACGGCATCTTTCCGATGGTGGAAGAGGAACTACAGAATAAGGAGGTGGGCTACAGTTGTTCCGTCGTAATGGAGCCGGATAATACCTTCGGTGAATACGACAGCGAACTGGTGCGGGTTGAGTCGCGCGAGCTCTTCCCTGAAGATGTTACGGTAGGGATGCAGTTTGAAGGAGGTCAGGAAGGATCCGACGATACCCTGATCTACACTGTCACCGACATTGCCGAGGACAAGGTGGTGGTGGATGGCAATCATCCGCTGGCCGGCATGACTTTGCGGTTTGATTGCACAGTTACAGGCGTAAGGCCTGCGACTACTGAAGAGCTGTCGCATGGGCATGCGCACGGTCCCCATGGGCACGGGCATTAAACAGTACTTGCACTCTCCGTATCGCAATCCCCGCGTAGCTTTTAGTGGCTACTGCTTTCCTGCTGCCTGCTTCAAGACGTAGAGTTCTTCCAAAGCCTGTTTGGGGCTTAAGTCATCTGGCAGGATTGTGCGCAGCATTGCCAGGACGGGATGCTCAGATTGGCTTTCCGGAATTTTTGGGCTTTCTCCCGATCCCTGTATTATCGCCGCCTCTTCCAGGAATAAATCCCGCTGCAATTGTCCGGCAACAGTGTGCCTGCCGATACTTTCCTGCTCAAGTTTTACCAGATATCTTTTTGCCGTTTTGATCACCGGTTCAGGCACTCCTGCCAGAGCTGCCACTTGCAGCCCATAGCTTTGGCTGGCAGGCCCTTCCTTGATGGAATGCAGGAATACAATATGATGCTTGTGCTCCACCGCATCAAGATGGACATTCGCCGCCTGTGCGAACTCCTCCGCCAGCCTCGTCAATTCGAAATAATGCGTCGCAAACAAGGTATAGCTGCCATTCTTTTCCAGCAGATAGCGGGCAATTGCAAAGGCCAGCGCCAAGCCATCAAAAGTTGAAGTTCCTCTACCTATTTCGTCCATCAACACCAGGCTTTGCGCCGTGGCATTATGAAGGATGTTGGCCGCTTCAGTCATTTCCAGCATGAACGTCGAACGCCCCCCTGCAAGATCATCGGACGCGCCAATACGCGTAAAGATCTGATCGATCGGTCCAATGAGTGCACTTTGGGCCGGAACGAAACTGCCGCAATGAGCGAGCAATGCTATCAATGCGGTCTGACGCATGTAAGTGGATTTGCCACCCATGTTGGGGCCGGTAATGACGAGCATCTGGCGCCGGGTACCGCTGAAGGTGCCGAGCCGTACATCATTGGCGATAAAATTTTCCACCTGGTTTTCCACCACAGGGTGACGGCCCGCTTGAATATCGATAACGGCCTCATCGGTAAAAACTGGTAAGCAATAATCGAGTGCAAGCGCGCGCTCGGCGAATGCCGCCAGCACATCCAGCTCAGCAATGCTTCGGGAGATTTGTTGCAAGTGGCGTACATAAGGCGCCAGCAGATCCAGCAGGCTGGCATATAAAAGTTTTTCCCGTTCCAGCGCGCGATCCTGCGCGGACAGGGCCTTGTCTTCGAAAGCCTTGAGTTCCGGCGTGATATAGCGCTCCGCATTTTTCAGGGTTTGCCGCCTGCGGTAATCCTCGGGCACCTTTTCTGTGTGCGCATGAGTCACCTCGATATAAAAACCGTGCAAGCGGTTATATTCCACCTTGAGTGTTGGAATACCCGTGCGTTCTTTTTCCCGTATTTCCAGTTGCAGCAGAAATTCACCGCAATTATTTTGAATGGCACGCAATTCATCCAGCTCGGCATCATAGCCATCCGCGATCACGCCGCCTTCGCGCACCACAAGCGCGGGCTCTTCCTTTATGGCATGCTCCAGAAGCGCGACAAGCGCAGTATCGGGCATCATTGATTGGGCCAAATCGGCGATTTGCTCGCTCGCTTGCTGGGGAATGGCATCAACTGAGGCAACAGCCGCGGCCACCTTGGGCAACTCTTTAAGACTCTCACGCAATCCCGACAGATCTCGCGGCCGTGCGGATTTGAGGGCGATGCGTGCAGAGATGCGTTCAATGTCCGCCATGCGCTTGAGGCTACCTCGCGCCGAGAGGTACGGCCCCAGACCGGCTTCACCGATTAAATATGAGACGCCGTCGAGCCGCTTCTGAATCAAGCTGCGGTCGCGCAATGGATGATGCAGCCAATGACGCAGCAGGCGGCTGCCCATATTGGTCGAACAGGTATCCAGCAGGGACAGCAAGGTGGGGGAGGGGTTGCCAAGTATGGTCTCGGATATTTCCAGGTTGCGGCGTGTCGCGCCGTCCATGCGGAGGTAGGCGTTGTCCCGCTCCACCCTGAGAGTATTGATGTGGGCAATACCTCGGTCCGGTTTGCCCGCGCCCTGGCCACCCAAAGTGAGGCGCGCATAGTCCAGCAGGGCGCTTGCCGCACCCAGGGATGGGTGCAGGCCGTCGCAACCGAAACCGGACAGGTCATGGGTGCCGAATTGCCGGGAAAGGTTGCGCACAGCAGCCTCCCCATCGAATTGCCAGGCGGGAAGGCGTTTGATATTGATCTGCTTGTAAGCTTCGATACTTTCCAGTGCTGCGAGCTCCAACTGCTCGGGCAAAAGAATTTCAGAGGGCTTCAGCCGTTCGAGTTCACTCATCAGGCGGTCGAGCGGGGTTTCCGTAACGCAGAACTGGCCTGCGGCCAGGTTGAGCCACGCCAATCCAAGCGTTGGTCCATGTACGCATAAGGCCAGTAGCAGGCTTTCGTTTTTTTCATCCAGTAGCGCCGCGTCGGTCAGCGTGCCGGGTGTAATGATTCGCGTCACCTGGCGCTCCACCGGCCCCTTGGCAGTGGCCGGGTCGCCAACCTGCTCGCAGATCACCACCGATTCGCCGAGCCTGATGAGCTTTGCCAGATACTGCTCGGCCGAATGATAGGGCACGCCCGCCATCTTGATCGGCTCGCCAGCCGACGTCCCGCGGCGGGTCAACGTAATGCCGAGCAGCCGCGCCGCCTTTTCCGCATCATCAAAGAAAAGCTCGTAGAAATCCCCCATACGGTAAAACATCAGCATATCCGGATGCTGAGCCTTGATGCGCAGGTACTGCTGCATCATTGGGGTGTGTTTTTCGGGTACCGTTGTAGTCATGCTTACTTTTAAGAAGATCAAATATAATCGCAGAGCCTGTAGTCGGGGGATAACTGACCTTGAGCGCATGGGGTATGTGTTATTGGATGTGTTATGTTTTTAACAATAGGGAGGGATTCATATGGCAAAAATTGATAAACGTTCTGCACTGATTCGTGGCGGCGAACTATGGCGGCAATTACAGCTCTGGGCAGTGCTGAAGGAACTTATCGCATTCCAAAGAGGGGTAAGACTGGGATGCTAAAGGTCAAGTTGAGCATGTTTTAGATATCGAAATTGTCGTAAAGCGAGTGCTGCAGAAAAAAAAGCGTATGCGTTGCGCTCTTGAAAAAGGGGATGCAAGGTCCCTCGATCTGGAAAGTAGAGGTGTAGAAGGCTACTCTCTTGATCCAATTCTCGCCTCCAGGCTTGGATTTCCGCCAAAGGAAACGACCTAGCCTCGTTCACTTTCCCTCCCCGGCTGCCCGCTTTTTCCAATATTCAGGGATATCCGTATGATAGCGGCGCATCACCAGATTCGCTACCAGTCCGCTCCAGCCGGTTTGGTGGGCGGCGCCGAGACCTTGGCCGGTTTCTCCATGAAAATACTCGTGAAATAGCAGCAGGTCGCGCCAATGGGGGTCGGCCTGATGCGGGCTCTCCGGCGGGAAGGCGGGAATCAGGTCGTATTCGTCACGGCGGAAAATGTCGGCAAGCCGCTCTGCGAGGAGGTTAGCGGCGTACTTAAGGTTGATCTCATAGCCGTTCAGGCAGGGTGCGGGGAACGTAAAAGCATCGCCCAGGTAACGATGCATCTTTTCGATGGCCTGAATCAATAGATAATTTGTGGGCATCCACACCGGTCCGCGCCAGTTCGAATTGCCGCCAAATAGGCCCGAACTGGACTCGCCCGGCACATAATCGATCACAGCCTTGCCTATGCCGGGAATGTGCCCGAGGTTCTGTTGCGTCGCATGACGCTTGGAGACGCTGCGCATGCCGTGAGGCGAGAGGAATTCGTTCTCATTGAAAAGGCGGGGCAACATTTTGACCAGCATGGGCGGTGTCACCAGCGACAGCAGATGCTCTCCGCGCTCGTTGGTAGTTACCGGGCAGGCGCATATAATGCTGCCGTTAAACATGCCATCCTTATGCTTCCAGAGCAGGTCGTTAAAACGTTTGCGGCCCGTTAGTAACCGCGCATCCACAACCTCGCTGGCAAAGAGGGGTACGATGCCGACCCAGGAAAAAACATCGATACGATGTGCGGTTCCGTCCGGTTTGACCACGAGATCCTTGAAAAAACCGTCTACATCGTCCCAAAGCGATACATGTGCGCCGGTGTGTCCGGCAATAGTGTTGGCGATTGCCAGGAACTGGCTGTAGCACTGGATCGCGATGTCTTCATAGGCTGCATCCTCAACGGCGATTTCCAGCGCCATCACAGTAAGCTGCAAGGAGAACATGGCCATCCAACCAGTCGCGTCCGCCTGCTTCAACGTATAGCCGGACGGCAGTGGACGGGAACGGTCATACACTGAGATATTGTCCAGCCCAAGAAAACCGCCTTCGAACACGTTCATGCCCGTGGCGTCCTTGCGATTGATCCACCAGGTATGGTTCAGCAATAGCTTGTGCAGTACCCGCTTGAGAAAAGCGACGTCGCCCTTGCCACGTTGCACGCGCTCCGCGCGGAACACCTTGAGTGCCCCCATGGCGTGTACGGGCGGATTCACATCGCCAAACGCCCACTCGTACGCAGGGATCTGCCCGTTGGGATGCAGGTAGTTTTCCCGCAGCAGCAGCTCGATTTGATCCTTGGCAAAATCAACGTCGATAAGCGCCAGCACCGGGCAATGAAAAGCGAGATCCCATGCAGCGAACCAGGGGTATTCCCAGGTGTCGGGCATCGAAATCACATCGTTTGCCTTGAGGTGAGGCCAGCTATGGTTGCGCCCTTGTTCCCTGGAGTGCGGCGGCTGCACCCGGTCGCCCTTAAGCCATGTGCGAACGTCATAGTGATAAAACTGCTTGTTCCATATCATGCCGGCAAGCGCCTGACGGAAGATGCGACTATCCTGAGCATTGGCTTCCGGCAACAGGGTTTTGAAAAAAGTGTCGGCTTCCGCATGGCGCTGGGAAAAAACCTGATCATGATTGGCAAATGGCTGGGCTTGCCGGCTGGCGGTTAACACCAGATCAAGGACGCAGGTTTTACCCGGCGCAACCGTGAGTTTGTGAGCCGCGGCAAATTTGGTGCCTTGCTGTTCCGGATTCACCGCCGATTCGGCGCCGGCAATCAGGTAGCGATGAAAAGCGTCCTTGACATAGGGTCTGGCATTGGGAACGCCCCATAAACGGGAGTCGTTGGTCTCATTTTCCGTAAAGAGGAGGTCAGCGTTCTGCCGCCCATAGAGGTGGTAGGCGCCCAGCGTGGGATGATCGGCCGCCACTGCCCACGCTGGGCTACCGGGAGTGCCGGTACCGCCGCCGCCAATTGAGCTGCTGAGGTCGGGCGCGGCACGCAGCGAGGGCCTGGCATCTGTTTCATGCGACCACGACCAGGTATTGCGGAACCAGAGTTGCGGCAGCAGCCATAATGTTGCCTCGGCTGGGCCTCGATTACTGGCGAGGATGCGGATATGCACTTCCTCGGGCGACGCCTTGGCATAGAACACCTCCACGTCCCAGTAGCGCCCGCCGGCAAACGCGCCGCTATCGATCAGGCCGAACGGCGGGTCTTCACGCGACCGGCGCGCGTTTTCTTCAACAAGTTGCCCATAAGGAAAAGCCGATTGGGGGTATTTATAGAGATAGTGAAGCCAGGCATGCGAGGGAAGGGCATCGAGATAAAAATAGCATTCTTTTACATCCTCGCCACGGTTGCCTTGGTTGCCGGAAAGACCGAAGGCGCGCTCTTTTAGAATAGGATCGCTGCCATTCCATAACGCCAGCCCGAAACAGAGCCGCTGCGTCCCGTCCGAGATGCCGCCGAGACCATCTTCGCTCCAGCGGTACGCGCGCGAGTGGGCCTGATCGTGATCGAAGTATTCCCAGGCGCTACCGCCTTCACTATAGTCCTCCCGCACCGTTCCCCAAGCGCGCTCGGATAGATACGGCCCCCATAAGCGCCAGTTCTCCGCGTGATACTGCTGGTTTTTGAGTCGCTGCCGTTCCGCGTCTGGCTGCATGGACATGACCTAATCCTCCTCTTTTTGTTTGGCTGCGCGCCGGACACGCTCCAGTTTGACCCACGCCTCCAGCACACAGGCGACGCTCCAGGCCTGCGATGGCGTTCCACGAGGCTCATGAGGCGGTTCTCCATCAAAAATTTCGGAAATCGTGCCAAGGCCCGCATCCAGCAGGTGCTCGCGCATCGGGGCAAGGCGGGATTGCGCCAGTTCGGCATCGCCAGTTACCCGGTACTCTGCCA
>DATJHX010000238.1:0-4105 GCA_035493655.1 Nitrosospira sp. | reverse complement strand
GCTGTGATCAACTTACGGCGGGACTTGCACCCGCAAGAGTGCGCCCATGCTGGGCGCACAAGAAAATCGGCCGGAAATTTCCGGCCGTTTATTCAAATACTGTGTAAGGGCCGCAATACGCGGCCCCCTTTACCATTTAGTAGTCTTTTTTGATCTTGATATGGTTAATGACCTTGGTAACGCCTTCTACAGAATGAGCAATCTTGTGTGCTTTATCTCTTTCAGCCTCACTTTTAGCTGTGCCGCTCAGCACGACCACACCATTCTTGTCCGTATCGACTTTGATGTGCATCGCGCTCACATCCTTTTCTGCAGCCAGTTTTCCCTTTATTTTGGTTGTTATCACTGAATCCTCAACATATTCACCGACGCTCGTGCGGTCGCCATCCTTATCGGTGGAGTAGCCCACGACTGGCATCAACAATGTGCTGATTACAAAAAGGCTTGCCACAAGTTTAGTTGTTTTCATGATTTATCCTTGGGAATTGAGAAGTATGAATATTGCAACGGAAACTCCTGATCGGTCTGTTCGGTTCCATACACATCCAGAGTTAAAGCTTGCGTCCCCGGTTCCATCTTTCTGTCCTTGTATGTAATGCCCTCAATATCAGCATCCGATACGCGAACATTCCGATGAAAATAAAAACCTTGCTTTACCTATGGATCCATATATAATGCGAATCATTCTTATTATTATTAATAATTAACAAAGAATCACAAGAACTTCGCAAAGCTCGAACAAATGTTACAGGTGATTGATACCCGCTCGAATGTCCCACTTTTGGGATTATGAAAAATAGGGATCGGAAAACGAACACATAGCCAGATATAGATTTATCCGTTGCCGCTGAGCTCTCCTTCTCAGCGGCCTTTCAGCCAGCCAGCCTCATCCTGGGCAAGCCAGCCAATTTTTTTTTACTTACCTGTCAGAGCATCTCGGCTGTGGCATAGGGTAAAAAAGACGTCTCTCAGGTAGCGGATGCTCGGCTTATCGCTGTCCCTTGGGACCGGCATCCCCCCTATTTTCACAATTCTCCCAGCGTAAAACTCCCTATCTACAGGCGCCCCGACATCCGCGCGAAGCTATTTCCGAACGCTCGTCGCCGCATTACATTGCGTTATGTCTGTCGGCGCCCTATCACGAGAAACTGGCTCACGATATCTATGCGGTTGGCTAGCGGCCGACGGCGGCTATTGCCCGCGACCGCAAACGCCGAGGAGAGGTTTGGGACCGAGTTTAACGCGCCCATGGCATCCCCTCCCCGGCCCGATCCCCTCTTTGCGGCCCCCCGAGCAACGCTTCGGATCCGAAAGAATACGACGCCAGTGAGGCACAGGCTTGCCACCCTCTACTTCAATATAGACCGGTCTGACTATATGTAAAGGTTCTCCGCCTGGAGGAAATGAACTTCTCTGTAATTTCACTTTGCCCTCATTCCTGGAAACTCCCATATTTTTGAACTACAGTGAATGGGGCGCCCGCCAGGAATTCATCAGGAGTAAAGAATATGGCTCAATTGCTGGGATCGGAATCCACCTCGTTCACACTGGACAATATGGGGCGCTTCCTCTGCAACACATTGCAGGAGGCGTTTGACAGTGCCGCTCAGACTGTCGCAGGGCACAAGCGCGACTTTGATGTAATCATCATCGGCGGCGGTACCTTTGGCGCGGTCATGGCGGAACATCTGTTCCTTGCAGATGTAACGCGCAGCCGCCGCATTCTCGTGCTCGAGGCCGGGCCGTTCGTGTTGCCTGAGCATGTGCAGAACATGCCATTCATGGGTGGCTCCCCCGATTTACGCGTGCCGTGGGTATACCATCCAGCCCTCAACTATGCTGGTCTGATCTTCGCCGTTGGGGGACGCTCGATGACGTGGGGCGGGTGGTCGCCCGAGATGCTGGATGAGGAAATGGTCACGTGGCCCCAAACTGTAAGAGATGCCTTGCGGCCTCCTTCGGGTGAGGGATACTTTGCCCAGTCGAGCCGGCAGATCGGTGTAAAGGAAACCAACGATTTCATCTACGGACCGCTCCACATCGCGCTACGCAAGCAGCTCCATGCTCGCCTCAATACGCCAGGCAATGAAACCGGGTTCACCTTTGCGCAACTCCTCGAGCATCCAGCAGTGCGCTACCCCGATCCCGGCGAGCCGCCTCTTACCGCTGCCCTGCTTCGCGACTGGCTCGGCTTACCCGCTACCGACCCAACACCGGAAGCAGTTCTCCACGAGCTCTTTAAACTTGAAGCGCCGCTTGCGGTGCAATCGACCACCCTGCCCGGATTCTTCCCAACAAACAAATTCAGCGCGATCCCCGGCCTCATCAGTGCGGCGCGGTTGGCAAACAAGGAAGCGGATGGAGTAGGACCGATAGCTGATGCACGCAAGCGACTCATGGTTGTGCCGGATTGCCATGTACAAGAACTCATTACCGAGACGCAAAGCGATAACCGGGTGCGAGTGACAGGCGTACGCGTCTGGCAGAATGGTGCATCGCAGGACATCCTGCTCGCACCCCCGCGAAGTGGGCGGCAGAGCGCAGCCATCATTGCATTAGGGACGGTCGAAACCACGCGCATAGCGCTGACTACCTTCCAACAGTCACTTGCGGGACGAGCCGCCCAGCGCATGGGGAGCAACCTCATAGCCCATCTGCGCACCAACCTCACCATACGGGTGCCGCGCGCGGCCATTGCGGCCAACCTGCCGCCCACCACTATTCCCAGTCTCCAGGCATCCGCATTGCTCATTAAAGGCAAGGCTCCTAACAACAAGACCTTCCACTTCCAGATAACCGCCTCGGGATTGGGCAAACTCGGCACTGATTCCGAAGCCGAGCTTTTCAAGAAAATTCCCGATCTGGAACTGATGGATGCAATGCGGCGTGCAAATGATAATACAGTCGTTATCACTATTCGCGGAATAGGAGAAATGACGCCCCGCAATCCTGACAGCTTTATCGATCTTTCGGCCCAGGAAACCGACTTCGGACGCCCTAAGGCTGTTGTCCATCTCGGCAATGCCAAAGCCAGCGCACAGGACTTTTCAGGCAGCGCACAAACGAATAATGATCGCGCCACGTGGGATGCGATGGATGCGATCGCAGACAAAATGGCGCTCATCTTTGCGGGCAACGAGCCATTCGAGATATTGCCGAATCCGGGCAGCGCCATCCAGGTACCTGCTGGCACGCGGGCGCAGCGTCTCGCCATACTTGCAGCGTTCAAGAACCGCCGCGACGATCTCGGTACGACACATCATGATGCCGGCACGATGCGTATGGGCGACAATATAGCGGATGCGGTGACCAACGACTTTGGCCGTATTCATGATACGACGAATTGCTATGTCGCCAGTCCCGCGCTTTTCCCTTCGCTAGGCTCGCCAAATCCGATGCTCACGGGCGTTGCTCTAGGCCGCTGTACGGGGGACCTCCTTAATAGCAGCGTGCTCTTCAGTCCGGACCCTATCGTAAGCCCGCAGGACGACACTGGTTTCCAGCCGCTCTTCGACGGCACGGCGACTACATTCAAGAACTGGACGCTTGCTGGGCCCGGCGGAGGCGGCATGCTTCACCTTAACGGCGAGATGGTCAGCTACGGCGATGGTGGGTTGCGCCTGTTCTATTACTCTCAGCAAGCTTTTGGTGATTTCACACTGCGCCTCCAATTTCGCATTTTCGATGCCGCAAACCACAACAGCGGGGTATTCGTCCGCTTCCCCCGCCCGACGCTCGGCCTGACCCCGGCCCTACAAACTCGCATTTCACAAGTACCGCCACCCGAACCCTTCTTCGATCCGAACAACGCTGCCTGGAAGCCAGTGGTTGCGGGGTTCGAGATTCAGATCGACGACAACGCACGGGGCGACTCCGGCAAGGATTTCTATGGCATCACGCCTGAGCCGGATGGCTTGTTTAAAAACCGCACTGGCGCAATCTACAAAATTCAGGCAGGCGACCGTGTCTGGCATCTGAACTTCAACGAACCGGCCGTCCAGAACTATACGCCTGGGCCCGCGCTCATTCCCGGTGTCTGGTTCGAATATGAGATCGTCGTGCAGGGGAACGACTATACCGTCTTCCTCACCAATATCGAGACTGG
>DATJHX010000237.1:0-9289 GCA_035493655.1 Nitrosospira sp. | reverse complement strand
ATCAGGACGCAAACGGATGCTGGAATGAACCGTGGCGGTCGGGAATTATGCCGAATTTATCCCGAATTTTTATCTCACGGGTAAGGTGGGTGAGGTGGGTAAGGTGGATATAGGGATAGGGGATATAGGCACGCTGTTCCCTTCCGGCAATTCCTTCGCAAGCCATCCAATAAGCGAGCCGATGAGGTTATCGCTGGCTTTGGTCAGTGCGCGCACGCCACCCGGCGCGTTATGTGCTAGCGACGGTTGTTCGATACTGAAGTTTCGCTGGCTCAATAATAGGCGCGTGCGGCGATCGATGAGGCTTGCGCGTAATCTGATCACAGCACGGCTACTGTCAGTGGTATCGAATATCTGGCTGAACTCTTCAAGCTCCAGGCGCAACATATAGTTTGTTCTCGCACCCTCGGCAGCGCTTATCACGCCGGCATCGTTGACCATGGCAATGCGGCTTCTGATTCGCTGCGTGAGCAATATTGCCGGTGTAGCAGCCCAGCGGCTGCTGCCATATGCATGCACTTGTGCAAGATCATGGTACGCCAACCGGTATAAAATCGCAGTATTATCCAGCCAGACCGGCGCTTGCACATCAGGTACCCATATGCTGGCCCTTAGCCGCTTGTCATCGGATATGCCGGGACCCCCGGCCGCAAGGCGCTGCGCCCCAAAGTCATATACCGCTGCGGGCGCCTGGACTCGAGGTGTGGCGCATCCAATCAGCAATACGATTGCAAGGAGCAGAAATCTTTTCATTGAGATGTTCCATCGGGAGATACAAAGCCTTTCTCGCCAGGGCCGGGCGGGGGAGGCGATCTGCCGAACAGCAGGCTCCGCGGTTGCTCTTCCAGTTGCAGCAGAACTCGATCCACACTGCGCGTGTTGCGCGTGATCCCTTCAGTGGTTTCGCGCAATTTATGCAATGTGTCGGTGAGCTCTCCAGCCGTTGCAGATAAGCTGTCGATCGGACCCCCTTGCTCATTTATTCGACTACTGATGTCGTTAAGGTTCATTACCAGTTGGTCCGTATGCTTGAGTATGGAACTGGTATCCGCAGCCAGCACGGGCAGGGCCTTCAGCCCGGGTTCAAGCTGGCTGACGACGCTGCGCAGACGGCCGGTTACGCTCGCTGTGTTCTCCAGTATTTGCACAAAATGTGTTTGATTTTGCTCACCAAGAAGCAGGTTTAATCGATCCATCAGGCCATTGGCCTTGCTGAGCAGCCGCTGTCCTCCTTCGGCTAAACTGTCCAGTGTGGAGGGCCGCAAAGGGATGTGTGCCGGATTGTCTGGATCAGTAGTCAGCCGTTCTGCATTTTCACCTTCGTCATTCAGTTGCACGAACGCAAGGCCCGTCAGTCCCTGATAGCCGAGCTGCGCGTACGCCTTCGTTGTTAGCGGCAGGTGCTTGTCTACGGCGATACGGATGAGAACAGTCTGCAATCTCTTCGGGTCCAGGCGGATATTCTCCACCTTGCCTACGGTCACCCCCCGGTAGCGCACTGTTGCCTGCTGGTTGAGTCCCGTGACGGGGAATTCCGATTCAATCAGATATTTGTCGCGCCCGGCCGTGTCCCCGCCAAACCACAAGGCAACGGCCGCCACGGCAATGCTCAGAATCACTACGAACAAACCCGCCACAAGGGCATGGGAACGGTTTTCCATAATTCATCCTCCCAAGGAACCTCTGAACAAATCCTCCACGGAGCGCGTTGCTGTAAAATCGGGATGATCACAAGGCGCACAACGCAGGTCATAGCTGAGTCTACGATGCCAACGAGTGTAACGCAGTGGCGCCCAAAAGCGTCGCCCGAGGGGCCCCGCGAAGCGGGGATCGGGCAGCGGTGGGCGCCGAGACCGCGAGATTACGTATCTCTTGGGCGCTCGCATCCCGCTACGGGGTCGCATCTTCCTTCGGAAGACACTGCTCCACCCTTCGCGGTCGCGCCCGATTTTACAGCAACCCGGAGGGACGGGGGCTTTTCGGGCGGGCTGCTTTGTCAGGCTCCTCGCGAAGGGGGGTCGGCCATTCCCTTCGTCGCCTTTCGCGCATCCCATCCCGCAAAGCCGCCGTCGCGCCCCCCGTGGGATTTGTTCAGAGGTTCCTAAGAATTTCCGATGCTTCCTAAAGCTCTTTTGCCGCGCTCGCCAAAGAAGTAATTTTTGATAAATGGATGTTCCGTTTGGGTCACTTCCTCCAGGGTTCCCAACGCAATGAGCCGCTGGTCAGCTAAAACTGCAATACGATCGGAAAGCACCGTCAGAGTATCAAGATCATGGGTAGCCATGACAATAGTCAGCGTCAGTTCGCGGCGCATCGTCTGGATCAGCTTGACGAAACCATCGCTCAGTTCGGGGTCCAGCCCCGCGGTCGGTTCGTCCAGAAACAACAGCTCCGGATCAAGGGCCATCGCGCGAGCCAATGCAATCCGTTTGATCATGCCGCCGGAAAGCTCGGCGGGCATCTTGTTCGCATGCACTGGCGCAATATCCACCATTTTGAGCTTGAGCATGACCAGATCTCTGATCATGCGCTCATCCATCGTCCTTAACTCGCGCATGGGCAGGGCAATGTTGTCATATACCGACAGCGCGCTGAACAATGCGCCTTTCTGGAACAGAACACCGCAGCGGTTGCGCAGGTATTGCATCGTTTTACGGTCGTGTCCATACAGAGGTTCCCCGAAAACGTGGACTGTTCCTTGCGCCGGCATGTCCAGTCCCAGCATTTCGCGCATCAGCGCGGTCTTTCCCGCCCCGGAACCACCTACCAGGGCAAGGACTTCTCCGCGATGAACGCAAAGATTGATATCTTCGTGCACCACATGGCTACCGAACCGGGTATGCAGCCCTTCGACCTCGATAATACAACCTTTGCTAACCATCAGATTGCCTTACCTCAACCCAACATTGGAAAAAATAATGGCAAAAATGGCGTCAATGATGATCACGACAGTGATGGCGGTTACCACCGAATTCGTGGTGCCTTCGCCGAGGCTTTCGGTATTAGATTTGATTCTCAAGCCAAAGTGGCAGGAAATCAGCGCTATTACCATGCCGCATACAACGCCTTTCCCCAATCCCAGCCACAAGTTGGCGACGGGCACCGCATCAGGCAATTTACTTAGAAAAAAATTATAGCTCAGCCCGAGCTGGATTTCGGCGATAACCATCCCCCCTACCAACGCGATCGCACTCGTCCATAACACTACAAGAGGCATGGCGATGCCGAGCGCCATGACTTTCGGCAGCACGAGGCGCAAGCTGTGCGGTATCCCCATCACGGTCAGCGCATCGAGCTCCTCGGTAACTCTCATTACGCCCAACTGGGCTGTCATGGAAGAGCCGGAACGGCCTGCCACCAGTATTGCAGCGAGCATGGGTCCGAGTTCGCGAATAATGCTGACGCCGAGAATGTTGATGATGAAGATGTCTGCACCATATATTTGCAATTGCCTCGAGGAAAGATAGCTCAGCACGACACCGATCAGAAAGCCCACCAGGGCCGTAATCCCCAGGGCTTGCGCGCCGGTACGGTAAAGATTTGCGGAAATTTCACGCCACGGAATGCGTGTGGGATGGCTCACCAGATATTTTGCATCCAGCGCCAATTGGCCCGACAGTATTACCAGACCGACGAAATGTTCCCATAGAAGAAAGACTACGTTCCCCAGAAACACAATCGGCGCTAACCAGTCCCGCGAAGCAGGTGGTGGAGGAGGCGGCATCTTTTCGAACCGGCTGAACAATCGTTCATGCTCGGGCCGGAGATATAAATGCCTGGGGCGATGCTCGCCCCAGGCGCGCCATAACAGGACGCCGCCGGCATCATCCATTTGGTTTATCCCGGTCAGATCCCATTGCAACTCCGGATCAGCGGCATAGCCAGCCAGTTCGGCGGACAGTGCGTGCAGGCGATCTCCCAGGGCAGTCAGTGTGCAACTACCCGAAAGCACCAGACGCGGTGCGCCATCCTCGCCCGTTACGCGACGCAATACCATTGATAAAGTACCGCCTTGGTTCTCCGACTCCATGTTGGTCTCGAGCAACACTGATTTACGGTAAATCGGGTTCCATCACGCTCTGCAGCGGTTTGTTCTGCTATATGCTAATTTCGCATTTTGGTTGGCGAATCACATACTGAATGAAGCGGGGATTTTCATTAGTAGAACCCATACACTGTTTTAAGGTCAAGCATTGGTTTTCGCAATGCCTGGTTTCCGTAAGGCGGTGAAGCTCTTGATTATCAGATCAAGGCTCTAATAAGAGACAGGTGCCGGAATTTTTTACAACTATTTAGCCTATTAATCCGAACAGATACGTAATTGATTGTTTTAATGGGGTTATTATAACTGGCATGACCTTTGCTTAAAATAAGATCAGGGAAAGCGTCCTCAGGGATGGTAGGGTGCCTTCGATACACTGGAGGCGATCCAAAAAGGCTAAACAGGGGGGGTGCGAAACCAGAAACGATGGCAGAAACGGCGGTTGATGGAGGTTATCTCGCCATAGATTCTCCGAGGTGGCATCGGGAAAAGCTAACAAGGCAGAAATGACAGTCTGGTTTGGCCCTGTCAAGCTCAGTATGTCGGGAATAGAGAGGCGGGCGACGGGAGTTGATAGTCGCAGGGGAGCAACTGATAACAATAATAACAGCGCAACAACAATAAATTGGATCAGGGTAGGGAGAATATTTCCAAAAGATATATTTCTCCAACCCTGATTTTTTTTACTCCTGATTCAAGCCCCGAATTCCGGGCAAAGTCCCGCAAGTCTTGCTTTTGCGTTGCGGGAGCGTGCCATTCCCCCGGTTACTCCAGCGCTCTACGTTTTGTTAATGCTGATGATGTGAATGCTGCATCTCTGAAGAAGCCGGGTTATTCTTGACCCGGATCTGATAGCTCGCGTGGCAGGCATTGCATTTTTGCATCGACTCACCCAGTTGCCGCAGTGTGTGCTTCGGATCTTTCAAGGATTCTGCATCAAGCGCTATCTTGTCGAAAGACTTGTGTACAGACATTCCAAGCTGCATGAATTCCTTGGGAAGTACAGCCTGGAGATGATCTTCGCCCTTATGGACCATTCCCATTCCGAGCGAGCGGGCTTCGCGTGCGACTGTCGCCATGTCTTCCCTGGAAAGCGCATCGAGAATATTTTGGGTGCCTGATAGCAGGCCCCGCATTTCGGTCAATACGTGGTTTCGCTGCTGCTCCGAGAGCGGCAGAATTTGGCGTTTGTCGGCTTCGTCTGCCATTGCCGCAAAGGCAATAAAGCCAAGTATCAGGGCCAGGATTTTTTTTAACATGATCTCCCTCGTGTTGTTATTCAGCTTTAAATTCTTTCTGGTTATCATTCGCAGAAGCTGCTGGAGCAACGGGCGAAAATTCGCAACTGGGGTGCGAGAACCCTAAATTGACGTTGAGTCTCGCGTTCTGGTTATTATTCTAGCCACTTGCAGATTCAGTTTGTAATCATACACTGATGAGTCGCGCATATAGATCATGCGCATCCGACCCGGTAATCTCGACTTCGGCAAACTCGCCAGGTTTCATTTTTTTTGCGTCATTGATATAAACCACACCGTCGATTTCGGGGGCATCGGCGGAGCTGCGTGCGATAGCTTTGTTTTTTCCTACCTCGTCCACCAGCACGGTCATACGTCTGCCGATTTTTCCGGTAAGGCGCGCAGTACTGATTTTTTCCTGCACCGACATAAATCTGGCGCGGCGTTCCTCTTTGACCTCTTCAGGAACATGATTGGGTAAGGCATTCGCCGCAGCCCCCTCCACTGGCGAATAGGCAAAGCAGCCGACCCGATCCAGTTGTGCTTCCTCAATAAATTCAAGAAGCTGTTCAAATTCTGCTTCGGTTTCGCCAGGGAACCCGACAATAAAAGTGCTGCGCAAGGTGATGTCAGGGCAGATCTCGCGCCATCGCCTGATACGCTCCAGATTGTTTTCAGAGCTGGCTGGCCGCTTCATGGTTTTCAGGATGCGTGGACTTGCATGCTGAAACGGTACATCGAGATAGGGAAGAATTTTCCCCTCGGCCATCAGCGGAACTACCTCGTCGACGTGCGGGTAAGGATACACATAATGCAACCTTACCCACACACCAAATTCGCCCAAGGCGCGAACCAGTTCGGTCATGCGCGTCTTGACCGGCCTGCCTTGCCAGAAGCCGGTACGATATTTGACATCCACGCCATAAGCGCTGGTATCCTGAGAAATGATCAGCAATTCCTTGACGCCAGCGTTGACGAGATTTTCCGCTTCCTGCATGACCTGGTTTACCGGGCGGCTGACCAGATCGCCGCGCATCGACGGAATGATGCAGAAGGTGCAGCGATGATTACAGCCTTCGGAGATCTTGACATATGCATAGTGCCTGGGCGTTAGCCTTATTCCCTGCGGCGGGATGAGGCTGGTAAAGGGATCGTGCGGTTGCGGCAGGTGCCGGTGCACTGCCGACATGACTTCGGGCAGGGCCTGCGGGCCGGTGACCGCCAGCACCTGTGGATGAGCTTTCCTGATTACGTCACCCCCTTCTTTTGCACCAAGACAGCCGGTAACGATGACCTTGCCATTTTCGGCCAGGGCTTCGCCAATGGCATCCAATGATTCTTCAACCGCACTGTCGATGAATCCACATGTATTGACGACCACCAGATCGGCATCTTCATAGGTGGAAGAAGTCTCATATCCTTCCGCACGCAATTGGGTAAGGATTTGCTCGGAATCAACCAGCGCTTTCGGGCAGCCGAGCGAGACAAAGCCGATTTTGGGGGGCTGGGGTTTGAGAGATGTCATGAGAAACCTGATTACGAAAAATTAAGATAGGGGCTAGCTTCGGACCGAAGTGTTCGGGAAGAATACTGCGATATGGGCAATCAGGCCGGATGGCTGAACAGGCTGCCGGCCAGCCAGATGGAGCTAATGCCCAGCGTGATAAGGGTAACTTGCTGAATTGTCGCACCTATCTCGGGGCGTTTGTGCAAACCGGGAATCAGATCGGACATTGCCACATAAATCATGCAGGCTGAAGCCAGCCCCAGCAGTGAAGGGATGATGTGGTTCATGTCCTGCAACATGAAGTAGGTCACCAATCCGCCGAGCAGCGTGGTCAGGCTGGACAGAAGATTGAACAGAAATGCCTGGCGCCGGCTATAGCCGGAATTGAGCAGGATCAGAAAATCGCCTGCTTCCTGCGGTATTTCATGGGCAATTATGGCGATTGCGGTCACAATTCCCAGTTGCACATCCGCCATGAACGCCGCGGCGATGAGTACGCCATCTACAAAACTGTGAAACGTGTCCCCCAGCATGATCATCATACCGCTGCGGCCATTGTCGTGGCTGTGAGTCTCGTGGATGTGAGTCGTCGCAGCCGCGGCGGGCGGGCCGCCGGGCAGCCGGTCGTGGGCTTCGCATTCCTCGGCATGGCAATGCCGCCACAATACCAATTTTTCCAGAATGAAGAACAATAGAATGCCGAACAGTACCGTCGCGGTCATCTGCCCAGGATTTTTTGAAAGCTCGAGCGCTTCCGGCAAGGCATTGAGAAACGCTGCCCCCAGCAACGCGCCAATGGCATAAGAGACCAGCATCTGCACCCATGCGGGGCGCGTGTTCAGCGTCAGCACGGCGGCAAACAGGACGCTTAATATAGCGCCAAACAGGCTGGTAGCAATAATCCAGGCTAGAACGGACATGGGGGACTATATGGAAAATGCGCGATTATACGCGTTGCGGAACGCGAATTCAGGCATTCAAGGGTACTGTTTGCGGAAAACCGTCGAGATTTTCCAGGTTTCCCCGAAGTTCCACGCAATCCGTTTCGCGATCAATGGCGTGGGCTCGAAAATCGGATCTAATCGGTTAGACAGATCAACGCCGCCATCCGGCCGGTTGTGCCGTCACGCCGATAAGAAAAAAACCGGCTTGAGTCGCTGAACGTACACTGTCCGCCGCCGTAGATCTGATCGATCCCGGCCTTGGCCAATCGCTGCCGCGCCAATATAAAAAGATCCGCAAACCATTTCGCATCATCGCGAGGATGGGAAAAAAAAGCGCTAGCCGCTTTTGCGTCATCTTTCATGAAGGCCTGACGTACTTCGTCACCTATCTCGAAATGGCTGGGCCCAATCGCCGGGCCGAGCCATGCCATCATGCGCATGTTCTCTACCCCTATTTCGGACAAGGTTCGTTCGATCACTCCTTCGGCCATTCCTCTCCAGCCTGCATGAATGACACCCACCATTGTTCCCGCCTGGTCGCACAAAAGAATGGGCAGGCAGTCGGCTACGAGCACCGCGCACACATTGCCCGGGCGGCGACTGAAAGCAGCATCGCCAGTACATGGGGCCATGCATGAATGATTATCGGCATCTACCGCGGCCGTACCGTGGACCTGCTTCAGCCACATCGGTTCGCCCGGCAAAAACTGACGCAACAGGTTGCGGTTTTTTTCGACGTTTAGCGGATCGTCGCCGACATGATCGCCCAGATTAAGACTGGTATAAGGTCCGACACTGGCCCCACCATTACGTGTGGTAAACAAGGCCCTGACATTGGGAGGTGCAGGCCAATCTGGCACAATCCAGTCACTCATGCAGTCACTTACTCGGTCAGTTATGCGGCTCATTCATTCATTGGGCGCGCTGGATTGCTGTCACGATATTGCCGCAGCGACAGTAAGAGTGTGGCGATATCCTCCGGTACCGCCGCTTCCCACGCCATCTCCTTCCCCTGTCGCGGATGGGTCAATTCCAGCCTTTGCGCATGAAGCGCCTGGCGCGGGAATGCAGCAATGAGCCGCCCGGCATAGGGCGAAATTCCTTTCGGTTTGCCGCCATACATGGGGTCGCCCGCAAGGGGATGGCCGATGGAGTGCATGTGTACCCGGATCTGATGCGTACGACCGGTTTCCAGGCTGCAGTGCAACAGCGTACATCCTTCGAATGCTTCGAGTACCCGATAATGAGTGCGTGCTTCCTTGCCGCTGGCGACGATCGCCATTTTAGTGCGATGCACGGGATGTCTGCCTACCGGCGCATCGACTGATCCTTCAACAGTGACATGACCCAGCACCAGTGCGAGATAATCGCGCTTTACCAGGCGCTGTTGCAGTTGCCGCACCAGGCTGATTTGTGCTTCCAGCGTTTTTGCAACTACCAGCAGGCCGCTTGTATCTTTATCCAGGCGGTGAACAATGCCAGCCCGAGGTATTTCCTTCAATAGCGGCGCATGATGCAACAGCGCGTTCAGCATGGTTCCCTGCCAGTTTCCACTCCC